>CAMWHY010000001.1 GCA_947174185.1 uncultured Lachnospiraceae bacterium
CATTTTATCATAAATTGTTGTCGTTTTCTATTATCGCTATATTTAATTATTGTTTATTTTTCCTATTTTTATGTCCAATCATGTACTATTTTCTTCCCACACAAGTTTCTATATCAATAAATATATTCCATAATTAAATGTGCTTTTTATTTCTACAGTCTCTTTATTTTGTTCACTTATTATTCACTCTAATATTACCTAAAACATTTGCTTTCTCAAATATAAATACTCCAAGCAAGAATTGTCGTAAAATCCATATATATGTAATAGATAATATATAATATATGATCATCAATTAAAATATAAACGCGCGAAGGTCGAAATTGAGTGAGTTACGATCTATTGAGGAATATAATGTGGTATTTTCATTTGTAGCTGCCTAAAGAAATTATGTAGAAAAAGTAATAACAAACTTTCAAAAAATAAAGTATTCATGTTCTACGTCAACGACAATATTGTAGATTTGTGTGGGAGACTATTCCCTCATTTAGCTAGAATATATTCTAAAAAGGCAAGGTGTTGCGTCATATTTATATCTAAAGCGTATAATGAATATCCTTAGACAATTTATGAAAATAAGGGTTGCAAAGAGATATCCGAAACTCCAATAGGCGCACCTCGAAAATACTTCGCATTTCCTCGGTCGCATGCATTCGCCAAATGTCCGTAAATGCAATAAAATAGGGACTTCCAAATATACTTGGAGTCCCCTATTATTATCGCCTTTTATGTGCTTATCTCATTGCTTTCACGCAAATTACTCAATGATAGCAGCCACACGACCAGATCCAACAATTCCACCACCCTCACGTAATTTGAATAGCGTTCTTTGTGATATTTTCTATGCTTTCTGTTGAGGAAAACAGCATAAATTCGTTGTTTTTATGTGCCTTATTTTCATGATTTTTTGGCACCAAGTAGATTTCCTCCTTGACCACCTTATCTACATGGTACTAGCACCATGTCTAAGTAATAATCAAGGAAAACCTATTTCTTCTTACAATACCACTAAGCGATAAACGGAAATTTTATAGAGCATTCCAAACTATAAAGAATATCAATATATTTCCCCAAGCATTTCCCGTCATGTGTCTAATTACTAAAAAGCCATACATAAGTATAAATGTCGCTAATGCCTCAAATAAAGCTACTAAATCAAACCCAATCATTCCATGAATAACAATAGAAATAATTGCACAAATAAACGCCCCAACATTCCAAAGTTTTTTTGGTTTATAAATGAAATTTATTTTATACGCCAACACCACATAAAACAATCCTTCTCCCAATCCCTATGTTAAAGCTATCATCAGATAGCCTATTGCATTGAAAGGAATAGGGGTTCTTAATATATCCTTTGTCAAAAACATTCCTTGAAATAGCAAAAAACTATGAATATCATTTGTAGCAAAAAGAAAAGCCACCGTTGGAATGGACACTATAAAGCAACCGATAAGTGATCGTAAAATATTTTTCCGAACCAAGCCATGTTTTGAAAGTGTTTCCTTATTTTTTTAATAATACAATAATTACCCCCAAACAAGACATTCCAAACTGTATAAGAAAAACTGGCAAAAATCTAAATAATAACGAATATGATACGTCATAACTGTAATCAATAATCATTTTACCTAAAGCAATATACAATATCGCTGATACAAAGCTGATGGCTAATATTATAATAATATCTTTTTTTTACACTATTTAAAGATTCATTCATTTTTCTTTTCCTCCACACAACTCCAAACCGCATTTTTGATTATATCACTTCCATTCTTCACTTACCATAAAAATATAGGTCATAGCAACCGCCACGCCCACATTTCTTATCGTTCCAACGATTTCTCTATTTTCTGTTTCTGCCCTTTCAAGTCGTTCCGTTTCTCATACAGACTATTGCACTCCTCGCAAAGTTCTTTCATGCGTTCCAACTGTTCCCTCACTCCTTCCCGGCAATCCGGCTCTATCTTCTTATATTCCCCTGTCAGATTGCGGATTGTATTATTATTCGTCATAATCTGCTCTGACAAGCATACCCAGTCTATCAGATTACATACTTCCATATCGGTATCATATAATTCTGTTTCCGTCAAAATCTTTGCACACAATCGCACCATAACTTTCTTTTCCATATCTGTCATTCAATCGTTCTCCTTTCCTATCGGCTCATTTCAAAGGTACGTTTCGCACGCTTATTTGCCTTTTCTGCTTGTTCTATTGCCTTTGACTACTCTACTACCGTCTGCACCTGTTCCCTGCCAAAATAATGCTCCAATCGTCCAAATCAGATACTTTTTCCTGCAATCGGTCTATGGTGTCGCTCTACTCCATGACTTTATCCGTCATTTGGCTTATTGGGTATTCCTGCTTTTTCGTCTTATTGGTCAGCTTCTTTACCTGCTCCATAAGCTGCGCACATTTAACAGTCAGATTTTTAACTACTGTTTTTAACTTTTCCTTGCGGTTAGCAAACGAATTAGAAATTGATGTGAATGAGATATGTGCTGCCAGTCCGTTTTCTGGTGCTATTACCGAAGAAGAAATATATCCCACACTTTCCAATGGTCTGAATGGCGCACTTGATGGAAACTGAGTAAAGACATATCTGAAAAATTCCTTATATCCACTTATGTATCTATTTGAAAAAAACAGTATGCCTGATGTGGATAATCTGTTGACTTCATTTTATCAGTTGGACGATAAAGCACGAAAAGAAGTAGTAGAAACGATACAATTCAAGTTACAGTACTACAAAGACCAAGAACGGGCAGAACAGGTAAAACAAATAAAAAGTTGGTAAAAAAACTCCGATGAAACATGGTGCCAAATTTCATCGGAGTTCAATTTTATGGCACCGTTTTGGTACCGCTTACAACTTTTTCACTGTTGCAAAATTTCAAAAAGGGCTTCCCGATTACTCGGAAACCCCGATAAGCGCACCTCGAAAATGCTTCGCATTTCCTCGGTCGCGGGCATTCGTTAAATGCCCGAAAAGACGCAAAAAGAGTCACTTTCATGCAAGCATGAAGTGACTCTTTATTACGTCTTTTTATGCGCTTATCTCATTGCTTTCGCGTAGATTACTCGATGATAGTAGCCACACGACCAGAACCTACTGTACGTCCACCCTCACGGATAGCGAATGTAAGACCCTGCTCCATAGCGATCGGATGGATCAGTTCGATGGTCATCTCTACGTTATCACCAGGCATACACATCTCTGTACCATCAGGAAGGTTACATACACCAGTTACGTCAGTTGTTCTGAAGTAGAACTGAGGTCTGTAGTTGTTGAAGAACGGAGTATGACGTCCACCTTCATCCTTTGTCAGTACATATACCTGAGCTGTGAATTTCTTATGGCATGTTACAGAACCGGGTTTAGCAATAACCTGTCCTCTTTCGATTTCAGTTCTCTGAACACCACGAAGCAGTGCACCGATGTTATCACCAGCCTGTGCCTCATCAAGCATCTTACGGAACATTTCGATACCTGTAACAACAGTCTTCTTTGTCTCTTCCTTAATACCAACGATTTCAACTTCCTCGTTAAGATGAAGAACACCACGCTCTACTCTACCAGTAGCAACTGTACCACGACCTGTGATTGTGAATACGTCCTCAACAGGCATCAGGAACGGCTGGTCTGTAGCACGCTTAGGATCAGGAATATAATCATCAACTGTTCCCATCAGTTCCATAACCTTGTCGCCCCACTCGCCGTTAGGATCTTCAAGAGCCTTTAATGCAGAACCACGGATGATAGGACATCCTGTGAATTCATACTCCTCAAGCTGCTCTGTGATCTCCATTTCAACCAGGTCTAACAGCTCCTCATCATCAACCATATCGCACTTGTTCATGAATACAACGATGTAAGGAACGCCTACCTGACGGGACAGAAGGATGTGCTCCTTTGTCTGAGCCATAACACCGTCTGTTGCAGCAACAACTAAGATAGCGCCGTCCATCTGTGCAGCACCGGTGATCATGTTCTTAACGTAGTCAGCATGTCCCGGGCAGTCAACGTGTGCATAATGTCTCTTCTCTGTCTCGTACTCAACGTGAGCAGTAGAAATTGTGATACCTCTTTCTCTTTCTTCCGGAGCCTTATCGATGTTCTCGAAATCTGTTGCTGTATTACCAGCAACTCTTTCGGATAATACTTTTGTGATTGCTGCTGTTAAAGTTGTTTTACCATGGTCAACGTGACCGATGGTACCAATATTACAATGGGGTTTTGTTCTTTCAAATTTTGCTTTAGCCATTTCTAATAAATCCTCCTTAAATAGATTTCAACTTGAGCTTTCCGCTCTTTTATTTTTGAATTAACACTATCTTGAATTATAGTAAATATTACCATATATTTCAAGTATTATTTTGCTTTTGAAGCCAATACCTTTTCCTGAATATTCTTCGGAACCGGTTCGTACTTTTCAAAGAACATGGAATAGTTGCCGCGTCCCTGTGTCTTAGAACGAAGGTCTGTCGCATATCCGAACATTTCTGCCAAAGGCACATATCCTCTGACGATCTTTCCACCGCCCAGATCATCCATACCTTCGATACGTCCACGACGGGAGTTGATATCACCGATAACGTCTCCCATGTATTCCTCAGGCATCGTTACCTCAACCTTCATGATCGGCTCCAACAGCACTGCGCCACCCTTGTTCATAGCATCCTTAAACGCCATGGAACCGGCGATATGGAATGCCATTTCTGAAGAATCGACTTCATGATAAGAACCGTCATAAACATTGGCATAAACGCCAAGTACCGGGAATCCGCCCAGAATACCGGACTTTGCAGCTTCTTCAATACCTTCGCCGACTGCCGGGATATATTCCTTCGGAATCGCACCACCGACAACTGTGGACTCGAACTTAAATGTTTCTTCACCGTTCGGATCCATCGGCTCAAATTTAACCTTACAGTGTCCATACTGACCACGACCACCAGACTGCTTAGCGTACTTACTGTCAACCTCAACAGCCTTTGTAAATGTCTCCTTATATGCAACCTGCGGAGCACCTACATTCGCTTCTACCTTAAACTCACGAAGCAGACGGTCAACAATGATCTCCAGATGAAGCTCACCCATACCAGCGATGATTGTCTGTCCTGTCTCCTGATCCGTATGTGCACGGAAGGTAGGATCTTCTTCTGCCAGCTTTGCAAGGGACTCGCCCAGCTTGCCCTGTCCCGCCTTGGTCTTCGGCTCGATTGCAAGCTCGATAACCGGCTCAGGGAATTCCATGGACTCCAGGATAACCGGATGCTGCTCGTCACAGATGGTATCTCCTGTTGTCGTAAATTTAAATCCAACTGCTGCCGCAATATCGCCGGAATATACCTTATCCAGCTCTGATCTCTTATTCGCATGCATCTGCAGGATACGACCAACACGTTCCTTCTTGTCCTTCGTTGCATTCAGTACATAAGAACCGGAGTTCATCGTACCGGAATACACACGGAAGAATGCAAGTTTACCGACAAACGGGTCTGCCATGATCTTAAATGCCAATGCGGAGAACGGTTCCTCATCAGAAGAATGTCTCTCGATCTCATTGCCATCCATATCGACACCCTTGATCGCCGGGATATCTGTAGGCGCCGGCATAAACTCCAACACTGCATCCAAAAGCTTCTGAACGCCCTTGTTTCTGTACGCAGATCCACAACATACAGGTACTGCCGTACATTCGCAGGTTCCCTTACGCAATGCCTTCTTCATCGCCTCTATGGAAGGTTCCTCTCCTTCCAGATACTTCTCTAAAAGATCATCATCCAGCTCACATACTTTTTCAACGAGCTCTGAATGATATAACTCTGCATCATCCTTCATGTTGTCAGGGATATCCGTAATATCGATATTCTCACCCTTATCATCATTATAGATATATGCTTTCATTTCAAACAGATCGATAATACCCTTAAACTCATCCTCCTTGCCGATCGGCAGCTGCAGAATGATGGCATTTTTACCAAGTCTGTTTCTGATCTGATCAACAGCGCTATAGAAATCAGCTCCCATGATATCCATCTTATTGATGAATGCCATACGAGGAACATTATAAGTGTCTGCCTGTCTCCAGACATTCTCTGACTGGGGCTCAACTCCGCCCTTTGCACAGAACACACCTACTGCACCATCCAATACACGCAGAGAACGCTCTACTTCAACCGTAAAGTCAACGTGACCCGGGGTATCAATAATATTGATACGATGCTCTAAAGCGCCCGCCTTCGGTTTGCTGTTCTCCTGTAAGGTCCAGTGACAAGTCGTAGCGGCTGATGTGATCGTAATACCCCTTTCCTGCTCCTGAGCCATCCAGTCCATGGTAGCAGTACCTTCATGAGTATCACCAATCTTGTAATTTACACCGGTATAGTACAATATACGCTCGGTAAGGGTTGTCTTACCGGCATCAATATGCGCCATGATACCAATGTTTCTTGTTCGCTCTAATGGATATTCTCTTTCAGCCAAGACTAGTTCCTCCTTCTTAGAATCTGTAATGAGCAAACGCCTTATTAGCCTCAGCCATCTTATGCATATCTTCCTTACGCTTAACAGCTGCACCTGTATTGTTTGCTGCATCTAAAATTTCATTTGCAAGCTTATCCTCCATGGTCTTCTCGCCTCTCTTACGGGAGAACATTGTCAACCAACGGAGCGCCAATGCCTGGCGACGGTCCGGACGAACCTCGATAGGCACCTGATAAGTAGCGCCACCGATACGTCTTGCCTTAACCTCTAACATCGGCATAATGTTGTTCATAGCATCGCCGAACACTTCCAATGCCGGCTTGCCGCTCTTTTCTTCTACCTTAGCAAATGCGCCATATACAATCTTCTGGGCGACACCCTTCTTACCATCTAACATAATGTTGTTGATAAGCTTGGTTACCACTTTATCATTGTATAAAGGATCTGCCAATACATCTCTTTTCTGAATATGTCCTTTACGTGGCACGATTCTTCCCTCCTTAATCATTTTAAATCTGCGATTGAAAAATCTCAGACTTTCCAATCTAATTTCCCTTGGATTAAATCGTAGGTACTCACACTCTGAAAAACTAATGTGTCCGCGCGGTATTCTTCTATAATACAAGTCGATCTGCCTCCGGTGATCCGGCTGCATTCGTTTGTGATAAGAATCCCAACACCAAACTAGTTCATGTGGTACACAAGCTTATTTCTTAGGTCTCTTAGCGCCATATTTGGAACGCGCCTGCTTTCTGTTTGCAACACCTGCCGTATCAAGCGTACCTCTGATTACATGGTATCTTGTACCAGGCAAATCCTTAACCCTTCCGCCACGGATCAGAACCACGCTATGCTCCTGAAGATTGTGTCCTTCACCCGGGATATAGCTTGTTACTTCGATTCCGTTGGAAAGACGAACTCTGGCGATCTTTCTAAGAGCTGAGTTCGGCTTCTTAGGGGTTGCTGTCTTTACTGCAGTACATACGCCACGCTTCTGAGGAGACTCCGTATCGATCGCTTTCTTGTGAAGAGAGTTGTAACCTCTGAGCAATGCAGGTGCAGTTGACTTCTTAACAGATGTCTGACGACCCTTTCTTACTAACTGGTTAAATGTTGGCATCCTTTTCACCTCCTGTCTTTTTATAATCAATACATGCCAGAAATCTTATCAGCACATCTTATGTCCTCATCGACTTTCGTTTCAGCACAACAAAAGACACGCACTTTGGCACGCTTGAATATTATACTGTGATATTTCCGCAATGTCAACAGATTTCTTACTTTTTTTTAAGAAAGAAAGAACCGTAACTATTTAAATTACGGTTCTTTCACAATTGCTATCAGCATTCCCAGTGAAACAGATGTTTATTCAGTGGTAACAGGCACTTCTTCAAGGGCTTCCGATCCTTCCACGTTTTCTTCGTCAGAATCGTCTGCTCCAGTTTCATCAATGCCGTCAACGATATCAATATCCTCTTCAGCATCTATCAGTTCACTGTCAATATCCTCTTCCTCTGCTTCATTATTACAGATCTCATCGATATCCAGCCTTACATCGCGGTATCTCTTGACGCCGGTTCCCGCAGGGATCAGCTTACCAATGATAACATTCTCCTTCAGACCAATCAATGAGTCTACCTTACCCTTGATCGCAGCTTCGGTCAGAACCTTCGTGGTCTCCTGGAAGGATGCGGCGGATAAGAAGGAATTGGTCGCCAACGCTGCCTTTGTAATACCCAGAATGATATCTGTGGCAACCACCGGCTTTTTGCCCTCGGCAAGCAGCTTTTCATTGATATCCTCAATTTCCAGTCTGTCAACAAGGCTGCCCGGAAGCAGATCTGTGTCGCCACAGTCTTCCACATGCTGTTTCTTTAACATCTGGCGGACGATGACTTCGATATGCTTATCTGCCAGATCAACACCCTGCAGACCATATACCTTCTGAACCTCACGGATCAGATAATTCTCCACTGCCTCAATCTTCTTAATCTCTAACAGATCATGGGGATTGACGGAACCTTCTGTCAATTCGTCGCCGGCTTCCACAACTGCACCGTCTGTAACTTTGATCCTTGCGCCATACGTAATCGTATAACTTTTACTTCTCTCACCGTCTGTAATGACGATCTCACGCTTCTTATTATCCTCAGTGATACTTACCGTACCGCCAAACTCTGCAATGATCGCAAGACCCTTCGGCTTTCTTGCCTCAAACAACTCCTCTACTCGGGGAAGACCCTGTGTGATATCGTTACCCGCAACACCACCGGTATGGAAGGTACGCATCGTCAGCTGTGTACCAGGCTCACCAATGGACTGCGCCGCGATGATACCCACCGCCTCGCCGACCTGTACCGCTTCACCTGTCGCCATATTTGCTCCATAACATTTCGCACAGATACCTACATGGGATTTACAGGTCAGAATCGTACGGATCTTAACAGATTCGATCGGATTGCCTTCCTTATCCACACCAAATGCTGCGATCCTTGCCGCACGCTTAGGCGTGATCATATGGTTTGCCTTGACAATGATATCGCCATTGGCATCCTTGACATCCTCTGCAGCTACTCTGCTCCGGATACGGTTTTCAAGGGACTCGATCACATCCTTGCCATCTACCAGAGCCGATACGCTCATGCCGCTGATCTCTTTTCCCGCGCAGCAGTCCACTTCACGGATGATCAGCTCCTGACATACATCGACCATTCGTCTTGTCAGATATCCGGAGTCTGCCGTACGCAGAGCGGTATCAGAAAGTCCCTTACGTGCGCCATGGGCGGAGATAAAGTACTCCAATACATCCAGTCCCTCACGGAAATTCGACTTGATAGGCAGCTCGATGGTACGACCGGAGGTATTTGCCATCAGTCCACGCATACCTGCAAGCTGTTTCATCTGCTGTTCCGAACCACGGGCACCGGAATCCGCCATCATCTTAATATTGTTATAAGCATCCAAACCGTTCATCAACGCTTTTGTCAGCTCGGCATCCGTCTCATTCCATACACGGATAACGCCGCTGTACCGCTCGTCTTCCGTAATCAGACCACGGCGGTAATTCTGCGCAATGCTGTCAACCTTCTTCTGCGCTTCCTCCAGCATCTGTGCTTTTACGGCAGGCACCGTCATATCGGAGATCGATACGGTCATGGCCGCCTTTGTAGAATACTTATATCCGATTGCTTTGACAAGATCCAGTACCTCTGCCGTCCTTGTAGCGCCATGGGTATTGATGACCTTCTCCAGAATCTGCTTCAGCTGTTTCTTACCTACCAGGAAATCTACCTCTGGCAGGAGCATGCTCTCATCCGTATCACGCTTCACAAATCCCAGATCCTGTGGCAGAATCTCATTGAACAGGAAACGTCCCAATGTGGACTCCACATTGCCGGAAATCACTCTTCCGTCAGCAAGCTGCTTCTCTACCCTGACCCTGATCCTTGCGTGAAGGTCGATTACATCATTTTCATATGCTAAAATTGCTTCATTTACACTCTTGAAATACTTGGCAGGAACATATTTTCCGTCTACCTCTTCGCCTGAGCCCTTTACTCCGGGTCTCTCCTGGGTCAGATAATAGATACCAAGCACCATATCCTGCGACGGTACCGTTACCGGCGCGCCGTCAGAAGGCTTCAACAGATTATTCGGTGAAAGCAGAAGGAATCTGCACTCCGCCTGTGCTTCTACCGAAAGCGGAAGATGAACCGCCATCTGGTCGCCGTCAAAGTCCGCATTAAACGCAGTACATACCAGAGGATGCAGCTTGATCGCCTTACCCTCTACCAAGATCGGCTCAAATGCCTGTATACCAAGACGATGCAGTGTCGGAGCACGATTCAGCATGACCGGATGCTCCTTGATCGCTTCTTCCAAAACATCCCAGACCTGCACTTCCAGTCTTTCTACCATCTTTTTCGCCGCTTTGATATTCTGGCAGATTCCCTTTGCCACAAGTTCCTTCATAACAAACGGCTTGAACAGCTCGATCGCCATTTCTTTCGGAAGTCCGCACTGGTAGATCTTAAGCTCCGGACCTACAACGATAACGGAACGACCGGAATAATCAACACGCTTTCCTAACAGATTCTGGCGGAAACGTCCTGATTTACCCTTTAACATATCGGACAGTGATTTCAATGCCCGGTTGCCAGGACCTGTCACGGCACGGCCTCTCCTGCCGTTATCGATCAATGCATCCACAGCTTCCTGCAGCATACGCTTCTCATTACGAACAATAATATCCGGTGCACCCAGCTCCAACAGCTTTGTCAGACGGTTATTACGGTTAATGATCCTTCTGTAAAGGTCATTTAAGTCAGACGTCGCAAAACGTCCGCCATCCAGCTGTACCATCGGTCTCAAATCAGGCGGGATCACCGGAATCGCGTCAAGGATCATCCATGACGGTTGATTGCCTGACTCACGGAATGCTTCTACCACTTCCAGCCTCTTCACGATCTTAGCGCGCTTCTGACCCTTGGTGGCTTCATTTTCCAGCTCTGCCTTTAACTCCGCCATCTCTTTTTCCAGATCGATATCATCCAGAAGTTCTTTGATCGCTTCTGCTCCCATACCGACTCTGAACTGTGCACCATATTTCTCCAGGCAGTCCTGATACTCACGTTCTGTTAAAATCTGCTTTTTCTCCAGATCGGTAGTTCCCGGATCCAGCACAATATATGCAGCAAAATACAAAACCTTTTCCAGCACACGCGGCGTCAGGTCAAGAATCAGACCCATACGGCTTGGAATACCCTTAAAATACCAGATATGAGATACCGGTGCAGCCAGTTCGATATGCCCCATCCTTTCACGGCGGACATTCGCCTTGGTTACCTCTACGCCACATTTATCACAGATAACGCCTTTATATCTGATCTTTCTGAACTTACCGCAATGACATTCCCAGTCCTTGCTTGGTCCAAAGATCCTTTCACAGAACAATCCATCCTTTTCCGGCTTCAGTGTCCTGTAGTTAATGGTTTCCGGCTTGATTACCTCGCCATGGGACCACTTTCTGATGGTCTCCGGAGAAGCCAAACCAATCTTGATTGAATCAAATGCAATTGACTGATAATCATTATTTTTTAAATCAGGCATTCTTATAACCTTCCTTTCACCTTCGAGATAGAATTCTACATTATGAACTAATTTTCATCCTCTTCTCCATCAAGACCTTCGGCAACATAGTTCATATCCATGTCATCTTCAAAATCATCTTCTTCCGCCATGTCGTCCTCAACATCGATCATATCGCCGGTAGAATCAAATTCCTTCGTGCCGTATCCCAATGCCGTCATATCATCTTTGGAATAGTCAGGCGTTCCTCTGTCTGCCCCCAGTTCATAACGGTATTCGCTCTCGTTATAGTCAATGCTCTCCTTAATCTCTACCTCTTTTCGGTTCTCATCCAGGACTTTGACATCCAGAGCAAGAGACTGCAGCTCTTTCAAAAGAACCTTAAAGGATTCCGGAATACCCGGCTCAGGGATATTTTCACCCTTAACGATCGCCTCATAAGTCTTCACACGACCTACCACATCGTCTGACTTCACAGTCAGGATCTCCTGCAGTGTATAAGAAGCGCCATATGCCTCCAACGCCCATACTTCCATCTCTCCAAAACGCTGACCGCCAAACTGTGCCTTACCGCCTAACGGCTGCTGCGTTACTAAGGAGTACGGTCCGGTAGCACGCGCATGGATCTTATCATCCACCAGGTGATGCAGTTTCAGATAATGCATGTGGCCGATGGTAACCGGTCCATCGAAATACTCACCGGTACGTCCGTCGCGAAGCCTTACCTTACCATCTCTGGAAATCGGCACGCCTTTCCATAACTCTCTGTGATCCTTATTCTTCTCCAGATATTCATATACCTCCGGAAGCAGTTCCTCTTTATGTTTCTTGGAAAATTCATCCCACTCCAGATTGACATAATCATTGGCCAGATCCAGCGTATCCATGATATCTTCCTCATTCGCTCCGTCAAATACCGGCGTTGCAATATTGAAGCCCAGCGCTTTAGCTGCCAAAGAAAGATGAATCTCCAACACCTGTCCGATATTCATACGGGAAGGCACGCCCAAAGGATTCAATACGATATCCAGCGGACGTCCGTTGGGAAGATATGGCATATCCTCAACAGGAAGCACACGGGAAACAACACCCTTATTACCGTGACGACCTGCCATCTTGTCTCCGACGCTGATCTTTCTCTTCTGAGCAATATAGATTCTTACCTTCTGGTTGACACCCGGTGCAAGTTCCGTATCTCCCGCACTTCTGGAAAATACCTTTGCATCTACGACCACGCCGTATGCGCCATGCGGCACTTTCAGGGAGGTATCACGCACTTCTCTTGCCTTCTCACCAAAGATCGCACGCAGCAGTCTTTCCTCCGGCGTCAGATCGGTCTCGCCCTTCGGCGTCACTTTACCAACCAGAATATCACCAGAACGCACCTCCGCACCGATACGGATAATACCTCTGTCATCCAGATCCTTCAGGGCATCTTCGCCGACGCCGGGAATATCTCTGGTGATCTCCTCCGGTCCTAACTTTGTATCACGGGCTTCTGACTCATATTCCTCGATATGGACAGAAGTATATACATCTTCACGAACAAGCCTTTCACTCAGCAGAACCGCATCCTCATAATTATAACCTTCCCAGGTCATAAATCCGATCAGCGGATTCTTGCCCAGTCCAAGTTCCCCATTGGCAGTCGAAGGACCGTCTGCAATTACCTGACCTTCGGCAACATGGTCGCCCTTGAACACGATAGGCTTCTGATTATAGCAGTTCGACTGGTTGCTTCGTACAAACTTATACAGATCATACGTCATCTTTTCCCCATCATCTGCCGTGATCTTGATCTGTTTTGCCGATACGAAGGTTACCGTACCCGGCTTCTTTGCGATCACGCAGACGCCGGAATCCACCGCTGCCTTCGGCTCCATACCGGTTCCAACCACCGGAGCTTCCGTAAACAGAAGGGGCACAGCCTGTCTCTGCATGTTGGAACCCATCAACGCACGGTTCGCATCATCATTCTCCAGGAACGGGATCAGCGCCGTCGCAACGGAAAATACCATCTTAGGCGATACGTCCATATAATCAAACATCGCCTTCGGATATTCCTGGGTCTCCTCTTTATAACGACCGGATACCATCCTCTTGATAAAATGACCATCCTTGTCCAGCTTTTCATTCGCCTGCGCTACATGATAATTGTCTTCTTCATCTGCCGTCATATAGACAACTTCATCCGTAACCACAGGATTCTCCGGATCGGTCTTATCGATCTTACGATAAGGTGCCTCCACAAAACCATATTCATTGATCCTTGCATAGGAAGCAAGGGAATTGATCAGACCGATGTTCGGACCTTCAGGGGTCTCGATAGGACACATTCTTCCGTAATGCGTATAATGAACGTCACGAACCTCAAATCCTGCCCTATCACGGGAAAGACCGCCCGGTCCCAATGCAGACAAACGTCTCTTATGCGTCAGCTCACCCAACGGATTGTTCTGATCCATAAACTGGGACAGCTGCGAAGATCCAAAGAACTCTTTGATCGCCGCCTGTACCGGTTTGATATTGATCAGCGCCTGAGGCGATATCTCATCCTTGTTAGAAGCGTCATGGGTCGTCATCCTCTCACGTACCACACGTTCCATACGGGAAAGCCCGATCCTGTACTGATTCTGCAACAGCTCGCCTACCGCACGGATACGGCGGTTGCCCAAATGGTCAATATCATCATCATTGCCGATGCCGTATTCCAATGTGATATTGTAGTTAATGGAAGCAAAGATATCACTCTTGGTAATATGCTTGGGTACCAGCGCATGCGCGTTCTTCACAATCGCATCTGCAAGCTGCTCCGGCTTATTCTCATATTCCCTGAGGATCTTCTTCAGCTCCGGCCAATATACACTCTCTGAAATGCCCAGCGCCTTAACGTCCAGATCCAGCCATTCGTTAATATTGACCATGAGATTGGAGAGTACCTTAACATTCTTCTCCTCTGTCTGGATCCATACGCTCTCCACTGCGGAGTTCTGGATCTCGTCCGCAAGTTCCAGCGTCACCTTGGTTCCTGCCGTTGCAATCGGCACACCGGTAAACGGATTCAGCACATCCTCAGCCAGCACATGCCCTCTGATACGGTTGCGCAGCGCCAGCTTTTTATTAAATTTATAACGTCCAACCTTTGCAAGGTCGTATCTCTTAGCATCAAAGAAAGTAGAGATCACGTAGTTCTCCGCACCTTCCACGCTAAAGGGTTCTCCCGGTCTTACCTTGCTGTAAAGCTCCTTTAAACCTTCCTCGTAGGAATGGGAAATATCCTTAGCAAAACTCTGCTGTATCTTAGTCTCGTCACCAAAAAGCTCCAGAATCTCCTCGTTCGTGCCAAGTCCCAGGGCACGCAAAAAGGCAGTGATCGGAACTTTTCTTGTTCTGTCCACACGTACATAGAAAACATCATTAGAATCCGTCTCGTATTCCAGCCATGCGCCACGATTGGGAATCACTGTTGACGAAAACAGCCTCTTGCCCAGCTTATCATGTCCAATTGCATAATATATGCCCGGAGATCTTACCAACTGGCTGACAATGACACGCTCTGCACCGTTAATGACAAACGTGCCAGTCTCTGTCATCAATGGAAAATTACCCATAAAGATCACATGCTCTGTAATGTTCTTGATTTCTCCACCATCCTGATTATACAGACGGACTGTAACCTTCAGTGGTGCTTCATAAGTCAGGTCTCTTTCCTTACATTCCGTGATCGAATGTTTAATCTCGTCTTTCGCCAGCACAAAATCAACAAATTCAAGATTCAAGTGCCCGCCAAAGTCGGAAATCGGAGAGATATCATCGAATGCTTCCTTTAATCCCTCCTTTAGGAACCAGTTGTAGGAATCCTTCTGGACTTCGATCAAATTCGGGATTTCCAGGACTTCTTTCTGCCTTGAGTAACTCATACGCATACTGTTGCCGTTTACAATAGGACGTATTCTGTTTTTTTCCATAATTGACATTTCACCCCGTTCAAATATTTTGCGGTTCCTTATGCAAAAGGGCATAAAAAACCTATTACACAAAATAGTGCATCTTCCATGGTATCACAACTGGGAATTTTAGTCAATACGAATTTCTCAAAAATTGAAGTTTTAGAATTTTAAGATTACAGATAGTCAAAAGATACAGGCTTAGGCAGAAATCCCTGCCTAAGCCTTGTATTGTCAAATACTGTCAAAAAGCAATATTATTTCAAAGTAACTGTAGCGCCAGCTTCCTCAAGTTTCTTCTTGATATCCTCAGCCTCTTCCTTGGAAGCCTGCTCTTTAACCATCTTAGGAGCGCCCTCAACAAGCTCTTTTGACTCCTTCAGACCAAGACCTGTGATCGTACGTACTACCTTGATAACGTCCATCTTCTTCTCGCCGAAGCTTGTCAGCTCTACATCGAACTCTGTCTTCTCTTCGCCTGCTGCTGCGCCGCCATCTCCAGCTGCTGCTGCAACTACAACGCCTGCTGCTGCAGATACGCCGAACTCTTCCTCACACAGCTTTACAAAATCATTCAACTCTAATACAGTCATCTCCTTGATTGCATCAAGCAATTCCTGTGATGTTAATTTAGCCATTTTCATTTCCTCCATTTTTCATTTTTTCATTTCTAAAATCACATTGGTTTCAAATATTTCCTTACGATTCACTGTTACGCTTACACCAGGTTTATTCCGCAGCTTCCGCCGCGCTTGCTTCCTCTGCAGAAGCTGCCCCTGCTCCGCCTTTTTCAGCAAGCTGGTTCATAACGCGGGCAAAATTCGTAACCGGTGACTGCAAGCTTCCAAGCAGCTTGGAAAGAAGCTCTTCTCTGGAAGGAATCTTTGCAATATCTGCAATTCCCTTTGCATCATAAGCTGCGCCTTCTACAATACCACCCTTGACCTCAAGCTTAGGCGCTGTTTTAGCAAACTTGCACAATTCCCTTGCAGGCGCTGTTGCATCCGTCTTGGAAATTGCGATCGCGCTAGGTCCGTTCAGATATTCCTGAAGCTGTTCGCAGTCTGTTCCCTTAAATGCAAACGTCATCATCGTATTCTTATAGACCTTATAAACAATACCAGCTTCACGAAGCAGCTTACGAAGCTGTGTATCTTCTGCTACCGTAAGACCTCTGTGGTCTACAAGGACAACTGACTGAGCATCTTTGATTGCTTCTGAAATTTCATCAACAATCGGTTTTTTCAGTTCAACCTTTGCCATCTTTCTACCTCCTTATATTATTTTCATCGGTTCTGCCGAAAGGAGTTATATAACTGATGTCATATAAAAATCCCCTCCGAATGCCGGAGAGGAATCAAGTCATACAAAAAACTCTTTTCTCCTCGGCAGGCAACGCATGTAAACGTTTTACGCATGCATAACATGTATGCTTCTGCACCTGCTGTCTTCGGCACGGTCAATACGACCTTGTATATAATATCATCGTGTTTCTATTATGTCAAGCTTTTTAGTTCAAAAGATAACGCCGGAAAATCCCACCGGATCTCTATTCTGCTGAGGTCGGCGTCACATATCCGTCTGCGTCAATATTAGCTGCGCCCGAAATGCCCTGCATATACGAAATCACCCTTGCACGTTCCTCTCCCTCCAAAAGCGATACGCTGCAATTGGACTGAAGGCATGGAACAAACTGCAAGCTTTGGATGCCATCCTCGGAAAGCGTCATTTTCACAATGCAGGAATCCTGAGTTCTGGAATTAAACCAGAAGTTCCCAAGGCTATAGATGACCGGCACGCCATTAATATAACCAATCTCCTGCAGGCAGTGAGGATGATCTCCGATGATGATATCCGCTCCCGCCTCCACATATAACGGCGCATCATCGCGCTGCCGCCAGTCCAGCTCATCCGTGCTTTCCGTACCCCAATGGATATACACGATCACAAAATCACATTCTTCTTTTGCCTCTCTGATCTTTTCTTCCAGAAGCTCCGTCTCCAGACAGCGGAATACTCCCGGTCTATCCTCCGTGGCTCCCAGGGTATGGGGAGACGATGTACGCTCAATCTGTGTGGCGCTTAACACTGCGATCTTACTGTCACCCACCAGATAATAGATCGGCTGCACCGCCTCTTCCAGATTCCTACCTGCACCCACATACGGAATGCCCGCCTGCTCCAGAGTATCCAGCGTATCCAGAAATGCATCTTTCCCGTAATCATAAGCATGATTATTCGCAAGGGCTACGATATCCACGCCCATATCATGCAGCACCGATACGGATTCCGGAGACGCGCGGAAAGTATACGTCTTATCAGCCAGCGGTTCTCCCCTGTACGAGTAGGGAAATTCATTATTTAACATCATGATATCCGCAGACCGCATCTCCTCCAAAAGATCTTCGGATATACACTGTTCGATCTGCTCTCCCCTTTGGCGGTAAGTAGCAAAGATCGCATAAGCCGGATCAAATAAAATATCTCCTGCAAAAACAAATGTCACCGTACCATCGTCGGAAGTCTCCAGACGATAGGTATATGGATCAAGCACTTCTTCCTCTGTCTCCGATGCAGCATCTGCATTTTCATTTGACGAAGGCGTCCCTGGAAAAATTCCGATCTCATCTGCGGATATGGTTTCCGCACCAGCAGATCCGTTTGATGAAGCATCTTCCCCAGATGCATCCGACGCAGAATCCCCAGCGCCAGAACCGCCGTCCTGCCCTGCCCTGCCGGCATCCTTCCATCGCGCAAGCCCAAACAACAGCACACTTCCCAGCGCCATGACAATCAATAATGTTATGAAAAATGTCCCTATCTTTTTTTTCATTGAACGCTGTTCAATCCTTCCGGATCAATTGTATAGCTGATCCTTTTTCAATATCATCATATCACTTCCCGCGGCTGACTGTCAAAAAAATATTGTCCCACCATAAATTCCCGCGGCTTCTGTTATCGTGATTTCATCAGAAATGTCACCGATACTGATCGTATATGTGTTTCCAGTTTTCAATTCCGGGCAGCTAATCGCAACGGCGGTAAATGCCAGCGGAATCTCATATGACAATACCGCTTCGCCATTTGAATCTGTCAGAACAATCAAAGACTCCGGAGCACTATCCGTAACATATATTATTGACACCTGCTCTGAGCCGGAACTGATTTTCTCCAGCATCATAGAGCTGCCTGCGGCAACAACAATACCGCCGTTGATCTTGCAGGTTCCGCCATTTTCACTTCCATAATCAAGCGCACAATTGACGCCATCACCATTTAGGCTGATATAAATCTCGCCGCCAGATATTATAATATCACCATTGGAATCAATGCCGTCCGCATCCCGCCCCTGACTATTAATAATGACTATTTTTCCCCCGCTTATGGTTACTGTGGGCATGATCTCCGAAGCATCAGCGTTCATCCGATCCTCTGGCTGTCCCATCGAAAAATCTCCGTTTGGTCCGGGCTCTCCCCCTTCTGGAAAATCATCTCTGTTTGGTCTGGGCTCTCCCCCTTCTGGAAAATCATCTCTGTTTGGTCTGGGCTCTCCCGCGCCGAAAGGCATTCCCATGTTAGTGAAAGAATCCTTCCCACCATTGGCATTGATACCATCGTCTAAGCAATAGATCGTGATCTCGCCATCATTGATATCTACTGCCTGCGCCTCGATACCCTCATAGCATTCACTGATCAAAATCGCCCCACCGTTTATCGCAATCACCGTATCTGAATGAATTCCATCGTCGCCCGCCTTTATTTCAAAGCTGCCGCTCTGTATGATTATGTCAGACCCCGCATGGATACCGTCATCTATGGCAGCAATACTGAATGTTCCCGATTCGATGTATAGCATGCCGGTCTGCTCATCGACGTCGATTCCCTCATCACCCGCATCAACCGTCAGCGCCGCATCCCTAATATTCAGGCTGTCATTTACATGGATCGCATCGGCGACGGAGGAAATCGAAATCGTTCCCCCTGTAATGGTCAGATCGTCATTGGCAGCAATCCCATGCTGATATCCGCCGCTCACCGTCAACGATCCGGTTCCATTGATGGTCAAATCATCATGCGCAAAAATCACGCCGTCCGCTTTGTCCGTCAGAGCGTCATCCGGGGATTCTTCTCCGCATACAACGATATTTTCACTATTTTCAGCCAGCGTGAGAAAAACTTTATCTGCATTGTCGATGCGGATAGCCGCGTCATCCGGACAATAGATCTCAACACCGTCCAGAAGAATCCATACCTTTGAATGATCATCAGTATCTACAATAATGCTGCCGCCAGACAACTCACCGCTCACAATATAGCGGCCCGAATCTGAAATAATAAGATCTTTGCCATTCATAAAAGCGCCATTGCCAGATATTGTACCTGAATCACCGCATAATGCAATTCTTACCGCGCCGTCCGTATCCCAGTTGCCGTCAATGTCATTCAACGTGAAATATTGGAGCGCTTCACTTACCTCAGCGTCTGACGCAATGTTTTTTTCGGTCCCAGACAGCCCGCCGTTCATAAATATGACCACAATGATCAGAATTCCAGCAACAACGACAGCACATATTGGTTTGAAATATTTATACGTCAAAAAATCTTTGCTCCTTTTCCTCAATGCAAAAGGCATGACCGAAGCCACGCCTTTCTGCAAGAACTTTTATCTTTACTTAATATTTTGCTGTGCTGACACGAACGCCAGGACCCATGGTAGTTGCAAGAGTAATACTCTTTAAATACTGACCCTTTAATGCGCTGGGTCTTGCCTTTACAATGGCCTCCATCAATGCGTTCATATTCTCATTCAACTGCTCCTCCGTAAAGGAAGCCTTGCCGATGGGGCAGTGGATGATATTGCTTTTATCCAGTCTGTACTCGATCTTACCAGCTTTGATATCGTTGATTGCCTTTGTTACATCCATGGTAACCGTACCAGCTTTCGGGTTCGGCATAAGACCTTTCGGTCCAAGTACCTTACCAAGACGTCCGACAACGCCCATCATATCCGGAGTAGCAACTACAACATCAAAGTCAAGCCATCCATCATTCTGAATCTTCGGAATCAGCTCATCGCCGCCTACATAATCAGCGCCTGCCGCTTCCGCTTCATTCACCTTATCACCTTTAGCAAATACCAACACCTTCACCGTCTTACCGGTTCCGTTGGGAAGGACAACAGCCCCTCTGATCTGCTGCTCTGCATGACGACCGTCGCAGCCTGTTCTGATGTGCACCTCTACGGTCTCATCAAATTTTGCGGTAGCTGTCTTCTTTACTACAGAGATCGCATCTGCTGTCTCATAATAAGTTGCACGGTCAACCTCTTTTGCCGCCGTGACATATTTCTTTCCATGTTTCATTCCATTTACCTCCTTGTGGTTTTAACGAGTATGCGCTCTTCCACTCATCACAGTTTTTGATCAATTGTTACTCTACCGTAACGCCCATGCTCTTAGCAGTGCCTTCGATCATGGACATCGCTGCTTCGATGCTTGCTGCATTCAGATCCGGCATCTTTAACTCTGCGATCTCGCGAATCTTATCCTTTGAGATCTTTGCAACCTTTGTCTTGTTCGGTGTGCCTGAACCGGACTTGATATTGCAAGCCTTCTTAATCAATACTGCGGCAGGCGGAGTTTTGGTAACAAAACTGAAGCTTCTGTCTGCATATACTGTAATTACAACAGGGATGATCAGGTCACCCTTATCTGCTGTTCTTGCGTTGAACTGCTTTGTAAATTCAACGATGTTGACACCATGCTGACCAAGTGCCGGTCCAACTGGTGGTGCCGGTGTTGCTTTGCCGGCAGGAATCTGTAATTTGATATAACCTGTTACTTTCTTTGCCATCTTGGCTACCTCCTTAAATAATGTGGTAGTGGCGCAGACCTTTTTTCTCTTGGTACTGCTCCCACACACGCCCGCATATATAAATGATATATATGTTAATAGAAATCTTTCCGTATAAGGAATAAGATCTCTACGAACGCCTTCCTAAAATCGTTCCTTTATCAGAATTTTTTGACATCTGAAAAACTGATATCCAGCTTCGTCTCCCGTCCGAACAATTCCACCGTGATGGAAGCCATCTTCTTATTTTCATCAATCTTGCTGACCATACCAATGGTATCTTTCCATACGCCATCCACAACCATGATCGTATCTCCCACTTCAAAGTCAGCCTTCACCACTTTACCCTTATCAAGATGATTGATCTCATCCTCTTCCAAGGGAACAGGTTTGCTTCCCGGTCCTACAAACCCTGTAACTCCACGGGTATTACGCACCACATACCACGCGTCATTATCATCTGCATCCATATGGACCAGCACATATCCGGGAAGGATCTTTTTCTCGGACGTCTTTTTACCAGTGGATTTTAATTCTGTCACATCCTGTGTCGGCACACGAACCTCTAAAATTTTTTCTTCCAGTCCCGGTCTGTTTTTAATGGACTTCTCGATATTCATCATAACCTTTTTTTCATATCCGGAATATGTGTGAACCACATACCAGCCCATACCGCGTCCGCTCTTATTATCACTTTGCCCGATATCATATTCTTCCTTCACCACAGGCACATCTTCTTCAGAAACTGTCCTTACCGGCTTCAAGATATCTCTTGTATCATCTTCCTTCTGCGCAAGAATCTTCTTGAGCTCATCCATCTTCTTAACTTTCACCTTTTTTGATGAATCTGCCATTTTCGCCGTTCCTTTCTTATCACCGAACTATTGCTGCATCTATAGGGAAACGCTGTTTTAACCAGTGCTCCCTTAAAATGTCACCAACCGGTCAACTCCATACTGAATAATAAAATCCAGAAGTGCGATCAGCAGCCCCAAAGCAATAGAAACCACAACAACGGCAGCGGTCTGCTTCGTCACTGTTTTTTTATCCGGCCATGTAATCTTCTTAAACTCTTTTTTTAAGCCCTTGAAGAAGCTCGGTTTCTTCGTCTTCCCATCTGTCTTAACGGAATCTCCCATACTAATAACCATGCCTTTCCATAACCTGCGAATCTTATTTTGTTTCTTTATGCAGTGTATGAGCCTTGCAGAATCTGCAATATTTCTTTGTCTCCATACGGTCAGGGTGTGTCTTTTTATCCTTTGTAGTATCATAATTACGGTTCTTACATTCTGTACATGCCAAAGTAATTCTTGTACGCATAAATCTTTCCTCCATAGATCTTTCAAATATCCAATATCACAACACAAAAAAAAGAGTTAAACTCTTTCGTGCTGATTCAGCATAGCATATCCGTTCTTTCTCGTCAACCAATATTTTTGAAATATTTCGATTTTTTCAATATTTTATATTTTTTCAATTTGATCTATTTCGAAATCAACGAACATGACCGATATTATTATTGTACAATATTATTATAAAAATTATTTTGATGAAATTCTACAATTTCACTATCTATATTTCATGATAATTTTTGCATTTTTATTTACTTAAAAGATTGTAAATTTCCTTGGTATGTGCTAAAATAAATTAAACTGTCAAATGATAGGCAGTGGTAATATCGTTAAATGGACTTAACGATACGACAGTACATGTAGGTTCGATCAAGGACGGAAAGGAGAACTGACATGGCATCTCATTATTATAATACAGTTTTAAATAATGTCTATAATTATTACAGGGCTGATCTGTATGGTCGGTCTTCTTCTCGTTATGATTCACACGATCGTTCCGATTTGAAAAAAGTGTATAAATCAATCGTCAATCTGAGTAAGGACTCTCCTGTCTTCTTATTAAAAGATGTCAGGGCGATTGAAGAATATTCTATTCACATGAAAGAAAGCGCGATTCGCTTCCGCAATTCAATCGCGTCTCTGGGCGGTCTGGATGAATCGACTATGTTTGAACAACGTACCGTTTATTCAACCGATCCGGAAGTTGTTGAAGCCACAGGGCTCAATATTTCCAAGGACGATACGCTGGATATGACGGTTGAGAGTCTGGCTACCAATCAGGAAACAGTGGGAAATTTTCTTCCCGAGTCAGAACTCAGCTTATCGCCCGGCGCATACTCTTTTGATGTATTGACCGCCAATTCAAACTATGAGCTGCAATTTAATATCGGAGATACCGATACTAATCAAACGATCCAGAACCGTCTTGCCAGATTGATCAATCATTCCAATCTGGGACTGAGCGCTTCCGTGATAACGAACGATCAGAATGAATCTGCTCTGGTGATCCGGTCCAACAAGACCGGCACAACGGCCAGCGGGCAACAACCTTTTATGATCAGCGACGAGAATACAAGCCAGCGGAAAGGCATTATCGATTATCTCGGCATCCGCGAATCAGACGATCTTGCACAAAATGCCAGATACACGGTAAACGGCGAGTCCTTCCAGTCACCGTCCAACTCCTTTGTTCTGGATGGTAAATATTCCGTTACATTAAAGGGCGTCGGGGGAACGGAAGACGATCCTGTCAAAATCGGTGTAAAACCGGACTATGAGTCCTTAAAGGACAATATTATCTCACTGACGGGTTCTTACAACGATTTCCTGCAGGCTGCTGCCAAATATGTAGACCAGCATCCCAGAACCAACCTTTTGATCGGAACGATGAAAGCGATGAGCGCAAGCTACGCTTCTTCCTTTACAAAAGCGGGTATCACACAGGACAACAACGGAACGCTTTCGGTGGATGAGGAAAAACTGACGACGGCGCTTGGCAGCGCAGATGCTGAAGACACCTTAGGTTCCCTAAAGAATTTTACACACACTACATTGCGTAAGGCTACACAGATCCAGCTCAATCCAATGGATTATATCGACAAGAGGATTGTTGCATATAAAAATCCTAATGTGAGCCATTATGCCAATCCTTATTTAACAAGCGCTTACAGTGGAATGCTGTTTAACGGATATATGTAGAATTTGTAACCCCAACATGATAATATAAAAAACGCGGTAGGAAATTGCATTTGTTGCTTTCCTACCGCGTTTTCGCACTTTCATTTCTTATATCGATATGACTTTTATACTTCGTCAGCAATCTCTTTCATCTTTCTCAGGAAAGGCAGAACCGCTTCTTCCAGACCGGAAACAATACCACTCTGGTCGTGGGCAGTATAAGCGGAACCAAACTTACCGATCTTCTGATCCATCTCTTTCGAGTTGATCTGCTCTACTTCCTTATTGATAACATCCTTCGTTCCATTATAAACCTGGATGACCCAATTTAATCCTTCTACCACCATATCCAGCACATCATAGGAATCCTCCTGCAGTTCTCCCTTGAACTCATCAGCCATTCCCTCTGCTGCCGGGATCAATCGAGACAGGTATCCGGCTGCTTCCTGCATTACTTCCTTCTGTTGTTCATCCCATGTATAAACCATTTCTCCCATGAATCACACCATACCTTTCTCTTTTAACTGTCCATCATGTCAATCATCATGGTTTTCTCTCTTGATCTTCCATCATATAATCGCCATGACTTTTCTCCCGTCATACTCATTCCACGGGTGCAATCTGTCAATCCTATGGATTCTCTATATATATCGGTCAAATATCTGTAAAGCTTAATCCTTTTTTTAAATTAATCTTTTTCTTTGGCCCGCACCTTACGCATCAACAGTTCTCCGATTCCCATTAGCAGAAAGACTGTCGGCGTACAGATGCACTGCTGATAACAAAAGAAATTATGACCCATATATGCCAAAGCCGCAGCCAAAAACGGTGCCACAGCCCCGATTTCTTTCCCACTCTTTGTGCATCGAACGATAAAGCTGATAAAGATGCCGACATATGCCGTTACACCAAGGACTCCCTGTGTCACCAGCATATTTAAAAATTCGTTATGCGCACATGCCAGCTTCATTCCCTGCCAGAAAACCGCCACCTCCTGTGCACAATATTTATCCATGCTCATGGCAAAGCAGTCCGGTCCGACACCTATCATCATATCTTTAAAAGAAGCATTTGAAATCGCCTGCAGCGACATCCTCCAGTTAAATCCCCTGCAATTGCCCCAATCATCATTAAAATTGAAAAACCCCACATTATAAAACCCGGCAAGCGCTTCCGGCAGCATCTTTTTCGTCGTCAAAACGATCACCAATACCACGCCAAGCAGCACCGCCGCCGCTGCAATGAGCATCAGCTTCCTAAGCCACAAAAATCTGCTGATCTCAAATTTCTGCTTCTTAGCAGATGCCGTGTCAGATTCCTGTCCTTTCTTCCCCTTTTCTATTTTCCTAACCCCTTTCCAGGAAGAACTACAGATTATATGAAAAACGATATAGACCGCCACTACGACCAGCAGTACGATCAGCATAAAATTACTCTGCGTGATAAAAAAGGATATTTTCTGGTCCTCAGCAATTAACTGTATCAGTTTTTCCGGGAAACAAATCTGCATGATTCCTATGATCCGGAAGGAGCCCAACGCGATCAGAAGAATCTCCAAAAAACGTGCAAACTTCTTATTGCTTTCCAAAGAAAACCAGAAAAACACCATCAGAATCAGGACATATGCCACATAACCGCTGTCGCTATGCGCCGTACAAAGGCTGCCAAATCCAAGTGCCACTACGATTCCCGTCAGTATTCTTACCCATCTCCTATCATCATGCCAGTAATAGTAGACTGCCAGCGGGAAAGCAAGGACCGCATAGCTGGAAAACCATGTAGTTTGTCCTAACGTAGAAAGAAATTTCTCGATATATTCCGGTCCCAGTCCATCATACATCCCCAACGGATCTATGGAAAATCGCTGCAAAACTGCAAGCTGATAAACCACTCCTGATGTAACGATGGCGGAAAACAGCGTAAACTCACTCCACATCCAGAATCTTGAAACAGCAAAATAGATCAGAACAAACATTACCTGGGACAAAAGCCCCATATACCACCCATTATAGCCCATCAGAGCCGAGGAACTATCTCCAGGCTGCGGAGTCCGATAATCGCTGAAAATATAAGAAAAATAGCTCAAAACCAAAAAAGCAGCCACAAACCAGTCTGTCACGGAAAACTTCCGAATTATAGATGATAATACAAATTTATCCCGATATGCGATGATCCAGGAAGCCAGAAAAATCAAAAAGAAAATCAGAAAAACAATGGAAGCATGTCTAAAAAATGTATATTTCGCATCTCCCATATCACGATATTTATTCTGATAATATAAAGGATAAAATACAAGCATTGAAAACACATAAATCAGCATCAGCATAGACATGCCATAGTCAACAATCTGCTGCGCTACTGATTTTTCAGGTTCCTTTGCCCTTTTCTTTTTACTAGACACAATCATTCCCCCAGTCTGAATATTTGCTTTTACATTCTACCACAGATCAAATGATTAATCTACCGCAGAAATCCATTTTCTAGCAGGCATATTTATGGTAAAATAAACTCAAATATGGTTTTAGGAGCGAGGTCTTTTATGATTCCCATTTCTATCTGTATCATTATGAAAAACGAAGAAAAACATATCGAGAACTGCCTTCAGGCATTGACAGCGCATGGGTTTGGACCGGACGGGGCGTATGGTGAAATCGTTTTAGTCGATACCGGCTCTACAGACCAAAGCATGGAGATTGCCGGAAAATATCTTCCCACGATCCATCACTTTGAATGGATCAATGACTTTTCTGCTGCCAAAAACTATGCTGCCAGCTGTGCAAAAAACGACTGGATCATCTCCATTGATGCAGATGAATATATGCAGTCCTTTGATATTAACGCGGTACAGGAGTTTATGCTTCACCATGAAGACCAGGTCGGTTCTCTTCACTTTATCATTACTTCCGAAGAAAATCAGATAACCACCAGAAGTAATTTCCGGCTGGAACGCATGTATCATCGAAAACACTATCATTTTACCGCTCCGATCCATGAGCAGCTGACCCCCGTCGATAACCGCCATCCATACGGAAGCAGTCCTCTGCCGGTCAGCATCTTCCACAACGGCTACGCAGAAGATCCGGAAACGCTTTCCAAAAAAGCCGCCAGAAACAACGAGATCCTGTTTCGCGAACTCGAAAGGGAGCCTGACAATCCTTACCTATATTTCCAGATCGCCCAGAGTTATATGCTGTGCAGGGATATGGAAGCTGCCTATGAATGGTTCGGCAAGGGACTTTCCTATGATATCGATCCTAAAATGGAATACGCGCAGATGATGGTGATCGGATATGGGGAATGCATGCTTGCCACCAAAAGAGAGCAGGAGGCTCTTTCTCTGCTGTCCGTCTATGATGATTTTTGCGATACGCCGGAATTCATCTTCCTGATCGGGCAGATCTATATGAATAACGACATGTATCTGAAAGCCTATGCGGAATTTTTAAAATGCCTATCCATGAAGCCCAACCGAACAGAAGGAGTAACTTCCTTTTTTGCTTATCACAATATCGCTGTGATCAATGAAGCGCTGGGCAATCGTGACATTGCAATCGAATTTTACAAAAAAGCGGGGGATTACCCCCGCTCTAAAGAACGTCTAAAGGAACTATTGTCCCATTAATATTATCAGGAATCTTCTTTTTCGTTTCCTGGCTACTATGTCTGATAGGTATGTAGCATAGAAGCGTATTCGGATAGAAAAATCTTTCGGTATCTGTCATAGCTCCATAGGTTCATTGTGCCGTCGTCATGGGCACACCACGGCTTCTTCTGTTCCGGGACAACCACCCGATAACCCTTTTTACGGAATTCGAAACTTTGGGATACATCGTAGAAATCCCATCCGTCGAACAGATCTTCCCGCCACGGAAGATCATCCCTGGTGGCCATCAAAAGACCATCCACCGCCTCCACATCTGTCATGCCGTCTTCCTTACGATATTCATAACCATTAAAATCAACATTGTTCCGATCAATCTCATATAGATTGCCTACCCGCTCGCCATACCACATCACGCCGCAGGAGGAAAGCACCGGGGAACCAATCATTCCGATCATCCCAATCCTATAATCCTGTTTAAATACCGTCAGAAGGTCATTCAAAAAATTGGGGTTCATAATCGTCACATCCTGATGCAGATAGACCTTATACTTTGCATCCGAAGACATCATACCCTGATTATAACCTGCCGCCATGCTTTTCGCATTATAAATGGGCAGAATCTCCACGGAGAAACCCTGAGGGATATTCAATTGATTAATATACATACAACATTCATTCAAATAAAACTCGCTTGTTGTACATATAATAAAAGAAAATTTTTGTTTGTTGATACGCATCAGATTCTCCCTAGATATTCATCACGTTTATTTGTTAGAGATTCCTGATAAGAAGCGTCTCCCTGATCGATCATAACTGCCAACAGAAACAGCGCTTCTTTATACATATGATACTCCGCATAAAAATCTGCCAATACCATAGCGATATCTTCCTGATTACCGACGCCGCAATCCAGCAGGATCTGTATCACCGCATATACAGACAGTTTTTTTGTCTTGATATAGGTCATACACTCTTTTTGCAGCGGCTTTGCCAGGCGCAGTTGAATTCTTCGGAAATAATATATCATCTGTTGGAAAATCACTTGAAAATCATCAATATATTCTATATTATCAAAGATGGTATTTCCATGATTGTCACTCTCCATACGGTAAATTTTTACCGCTGACTGGAAACAGGAAAGTTCATAATCATACCCCGCCAGCTTTTCATATTCCTCTAACCCGGTCATCGCCACCGCAGCCTCATAGGCATTGGCACTTTTCTCCTGCAGTTTTTCATTAAGTTTTCCTTTGATCGCACAGATTCCGGTCTGTATCACCGGTCTGTTCTCTGCGCTGGTCTCAAAGATATTGTCCACATAGG
The DNA here is from genome assembly GCA_947174185.1 of uncultured Lachnospiraceae bacterium. Classification (GTDB taxonomy): domain Bacteria; phylum Bacillota; class Clostridia; order Lachnospirales; family Lachnospiraceae; genus NK4A136. The sequence goes on from CAMWHY010000001.1 coordinate 29,341, forward strand.
CAGCCATCTTTGCCTCTGCCTGTGCGTCCACTTCCTTATCCTTTTCGCAAAAACTTTCTATCCCCAAAACTGCCGGAATCCGCATACTTCTTATCCTCCATGCCGCAACCCTGCTGCGAATGAAATTTTCACACTAATTCTATTATACATTCTAAGGGAAAGATTTGTAAATAGCAGATTGATTTGTTATAATCATATTAATAAATTTTTTATGAAACCGCTGATCGAAAATCCTCTATCCTTCTGTGTCATGCAGAAAATTAACGATTATGAATAACATCAGGGAGTGCGCTATGTCCGATTTTTCCTTCTGCATCATTACTAAAAATGAAGAAAAGAAAATAGCCCGGTGTCTTGAGCCGTTAAAAGCTACCGGCATGGAAGTGATCGTTCTTGATACTGGTTCTACAGACAATACGATTGCCATTGCCAGCAAATATACTGTCAAAATTTACCATTTTGAATGGATCAATGACTTCAGTGCGGCACGCAACTTTGCAATGACCAAGGCCTCCCATGATCATATCCTCTTTCTGGACGCAGACGAGTATGTGGAAGAGATCGATATCCCCGCCATAAAAAAACTTCTGCGGGAATATCCTGACGCCATTGGTCAGATCAGAAGGCGCAATGCCTGCTTTGCTTCCGACGGTATCAGCGAAAGGATCACCATCGATCTTGTAGAGCGGCTGTTTGACAGACGCCTCTATCATTATCAGGGAACCATCCACGAGCAGATCACACACCGTCAAGGTAAGAACCTTTATGTATACCAGATTCCTTTGACCGTATATCATGACGGATATCTGGGTACACCCGAAGAACGCCGCCAGAAGGCAGAGCGGAATAACGCTTTATTATTTGAAGAGTTAAAAAAATCTCCCGAAGATCCTTATCTTTATTATCAGATCGGGCAAAGTTTCGGACTCTGTGGCGATGCGGAGCAGGAATATGAATATTATCACAAGGGCTGCTCTCTCCCATTAGACACCTCCATAAGTTATGTCAGGATCATGCTGGTATCCTATGGATATTCCATGCTGCATACCCACCGTGAGGCGCAGGCCATGAATCTGGAAGCGTATTATGACCGGCTGTCCTCTTATGCGGATTATGTCTGTCTTCTTGGCTGTATCTATCTTGAAAACCATGAGCACTTAAAGGCAATCCGCGCTTTCCGCCACGCCCTTACCCTGACCGATTATTATATCGAGGGCAGTAATAACGCCACACCCTGGCATAACTTAGGCTGCATCTATGAAGCGCTGGGCAACGTGGAAGAAGCACTTCTTTGCTATGAGCATGCCATGACATATGGCTCTCTTAATACAAAGGTACGTTATGATGCCCTGCTGCATAATCAGACGGAAAGCCCCAAAATCACCGCCATTATTCCATGCTATAATGCATCTGGGGTTCTGGATGGATTTTTCCGGTCGCTGGAAGAACAGACGACAGGGCTGACCCATGTACAATTGATCTTTCTTGATTTTGCTTCCAATGATGATACCTGGGATAAATTAAATAAATTTGAGCAAAAATATCCGGATTCCGTAATGCTTTTTCCTTTTGCTCCCGATGCTGCGCCTTCCGATCTGCGGACGCCGGAAGACTGCATCGCATACGGCATTGCCGAAGATCTTCTTGCTTCCTACGCTCTCGCTCCTTATGTCTGCTTCCTGCAGCCAAAGGATCGTCTGAACATGGACTTTCTGCGGCAATACAAACAGATTTTTTCCTCCAATCCCTGTGATGCCGTGATCTGCCTTACCGTATCCAAGGTCGAAGACAATGACCATTTTGCCACGAAGATTAACCCCAATGCTTCCTGCTCACTGCTACGGATCGACAATGACCAGGCACGTGCGGAACTGGCGGCATCTCCCCTCTTTGACCTGCCGCTCTCCGGAAAGCTTTTCTCCAGATCCTATCTGGAAAACCAACATCTCTGGACGCAGATTGCCCCCGAAGAAAGAAATCAGGCAGACCGGCTTATCAAAGCCAGAGTCTGCCAGTCTATCCATACAATCTGTTATCTTGCAGATACCTTATATCATTGTCCGTAGAAACTCTTTATTGCTGAAGCAGTCCTGCAATCGTAAGCATTTGCCGGACTCTCTTATGATACGTATGTTGTTCCTCCACCTTTTGATGACCGCTTCTGGCGATCGTCATCCTCTCCTCCTCATGGGTGAGATAATACCCCGCTTTCTCCACCAGATCCGTCAGATCCTCATAATATACATAATCCTCTCCCGGTACAAAATACTCCAGAAAATCTTCCTGATAATTCGTCAGCAGGAAACCTCCGCAGCCCATGATATCCATCGCCCTGAGCGGGATACCGCTTACGATGCTTCGAAGCGTGATATTCAGATTGATCTTTGCCGCTTTCATGGCATAGGGCGCTTCCTTGTAGTAATCCACCGTCCCCAGATTCCTCACCTTTGGCAGCGCCGGCGTGGCTTCCGGCGTATAAAGCGCCACATCGTATTTCTCTGAAAGCGCTTCCAGCGCCTCCCTGCGTTCTAAAGCCGTCACCCTTCTCGCCAGATAATAGCTGGCAAATGACCATTCCGCCGTCTCAAAACCATCTCCGCCAGCCACGATAGGGCATACCTTTCTGATCCGTGCCATGATGTCCTCTGTCAGAGCCTCCTCTAATATAGAACAGCCGTATAGTCCCTTCTGCGCCTGTATCAATGCCTCCAGATATCCCTTCGTATAGTCATCCGCCTGATCGATCGCCTTAAAGATCCGATGCTTCGGTTCCGTATACATCGAACCCACCATGGCAATGTCCGCCGCATATTTTTTCCGTCTCCCCGCATCAGGTTCCATCTGATCGTATAACTCAATAGGTGCTGCCATAGGCAGATAATATACCCGTTCCGGCGCAAACCGGGACAGTCTCTCATACTCCGCCCGGTCAAAGACAAACGCATAGTTGGTCTCATACTCTATGGTTTTAGAATAAATCTGGATAAACGGACTGTCATATGTCCAGGAAAGATATGGTATTCTGCATGCCTTGCATGCAATTGCAGCCACCGGAAAATAATTAAACGAAAAAACGAAAGCCGGCGCTGTTTCCAAGATCTTAGATGCGATCTTCATCGCCAGTTCTTCACTTTTCCTTGTATCCTCCTTATCATTGGAAAACAGGAAACTCTCGATCTCATATCCCATGGAACTCAGTTCCGCCTTCATATACTGGTTTCCATAGCTTTCCCATTCTAAGAGCAATGCTTTTTCCACATTAATAACCATGCCTTTCCGCAACCTGCAGACTTTGGGCCGCAGGCACAAATCTGCGATTGAAAAATCTTTGATTTTTCAATCTAACCCAACGCAATCTTCAGCATCCTTTTCAGCGCCTTCGGGTAATTATACTCCTCCCTGACTTTCTGATATCCTGCCATCGCTATCTTTAAGCGCTCCTTTTCATGAGAAATATAATAAGCTGCTTTCTCCATCATCTCATCCAGATCATGAAAAAGTACGATCTCCTTATCCGGAACAAACAACTCCTCCATCTCCTCCTGATAATTGCTCATGGCAAATCCGCCGACGCTCATGATATCAAAAATCCTCTGGGGCACACCCGTTTCAATGGATCGCATCGTAAGATTCAAATTAATCTTGCTGGCAAAGAAAACCTTATACATCTCACTCTCATAAGATACCTTAGGACGAATCTCCACACCTGGCAGTTCTCCCTCCTCCACCTCACTATAGGTATATAATCGTGTCTCGAATCGTTCTGCCAGCCGTGTCAGGGCTCTCTTACGCTCTATGCCTGCCACATTCTCGGAAACAATCAGGATATCCGTCAAAAATTCATGATCCATCAGATATCCGGGACTGTCGGTAACACATCCCTCCACCGCAGCGCGTACCGCCGGGTTCAACTTGCCAAACACAGTCTTTCCTTTTCCCCAATCACATGCCAGCGCATCCAGCTCCGCCCAAAAGGCCTTCCGCAATGCCGGGTCCATCGCCTCTAAAAGAGACTGGAAATAATCTTTTTTATAAAGCGTACCAACAAATGCAATGTCAGCCTCATAGGAAACAATCTCTTCATCCGTAATATTTAAGGCGGAAGTCCGCGCGATATTGGCTGCCAGCGGCTGATAATATACATGTTGTAAACCAATCGCCTTCAGTCGTTCCACCTGCGTCCGGTCAAATGCAAATACATAACTGGTGGGATAGAATGCTTCTTTATGATATAAAGCCGCCTGGGGACTGTCATAAACCCAGGAAATATAGGGCAGATTCTTCTGATGACAAAGCTCCGCCACCATCATAGAGAAATTCTGCGTCACCACAAAATCCGTATCTCCTAAATTTTTTTCCAATTCCTGATATTGCTCCTGCGTAAAATCATTTAAGGTAACGATATATTCCGATATGGTAACATCCACGCCGAGTTCCAACAGTCCCCATATAATATCATCCTTATTGATCCTCTCAGAATTAAAATAGTACGCCCTAAGTCCCGCAAAATCCATTGTATTGTCGATATCCTTTCTTTTTGTCTATGTCCTGATCAAACAATCAAATCATATGATATAATTAACTATACACTACTTTTCCAAATTTTCCAACTAAAAAAAGGGCGGCCTTTCGGACCGCCCTTTCTATGGTAGTTAATGTAATTAACCAAGAAGTGATAATACGTTCTGGTTGGACTGGTTTGCCTGTGCCAACATAGATGTACCTGCCTGAGCAAGGATCTGGTTGTTGGAGTAGCGAACCATTTCTGTCGCCATATCTGTATCACGGATCTGGGACTCAGCTGCTGTCGTATTCTCAACAACGTTATCCAGGTTCTTGATGGTATGCTCAAGTCTGTTCTGAACTGCACCAAGGTCTGAACGCATCTTAGATACTGATGCAAGAGCTGTCTTGATGGAGCAGATTGCGCTCTGAGCACCGCTGTTGTCTGCACCGGAGATGCTTACACCACTGATGTTGATACCAGTTGTGTTCATGGATCCGATAGAGATTGCGATGAACTGTCCTGCCTCTGCACCTACCTGCAGGTTCTTTCCTGTGAAGGAACCATCCAACAGGTTCTGCTCGTTAAATGTTGTTGTACTAGCAACACGGTCGATCTCACTCTTAAGAGCCTGAACTTCGCTGTCAAGATATCCACGGTCTGCAGATGTCATTGTGTCGTTGGAAGCCTGGATTGCCAGAGTGTTCATTCTCTGAAGCATATCATGTACTTCTGCCAGAGCACCTTCAGCTGTCTGTACACAAGAAATACCATCCTGTGCATTTGCGGAAGCCTGTGTCAAACCTTTGATCTGACGTCTCATCTTCTCACTGATTGCTAAGCCTGCTGCATCATCTGCCGCTCTGTTTACTTTGTAACCGGAAGATAACTTCTCAGTTGACTTTGCCTGAGCGCCTGTTGTGATACCTAACATTCTGTTGCTGTTCATTGCTGTTAAATTGTGCTGTACTACCATACCTTTTTTCCTCCTTGAAATAAGATTTTCCTTTTTTTGTACAGTATGTATCTCCGATACACTGTACTCTTGTTTTCTGTTATATATATCGGAACAAGTTTAAGATACTTTACCCCTAAATTGAATATTTTTTAAAAATTATATTTTATAGCCTTTTTCAATACCGTTCACTCAGCCAGACATCTGAATACGCATAACAAAAGAGCCACCCTTTCGGATGGCCCTTTCTATGGTAGCTAATGTAATTAACCAAGAAGTGATAATACGTTCTGGTTGGACTGGTTTGCCTGTGCCAACATAGATGTACCTGCCTGAGCAAGGATCTGGTTGTTGGAGTAGCGAACCATTTCTGTCGCCATATCTGTATCACGGATCTGGGACTCAGCTGCTGTCGTATTCTCAACAACGTTATCCAGGTTCTTGATGGTATGCTCAAGTCTGTTCTGAACTGCACCAAGGTCTGAACGCATCTTAGATACTGATGCAAGAGCTGTCTTGATGGAGCAGATTGCGCTCTGAGCACCGCTGTTGTCTGCACCGGAGATGCTTACACCACTGATGTTGATACCAGTTGTGTTCATGGATCCGATAGAGATTGCGATGAACTGTCCTGCCTCTGCACCTACCTGCAGGTTCTTTCCTGTGAAGGAACCATCCAACAGGTTCTGCTCGTTAAATGTTGTTGTACTAGCAACACGGTCGATCTCACTCTTAAGAGCCTGAACTTCGCTGTCAAGATATCCACGGTCTGCAGATGTCATTGTGTCGTTGGAAGCCTGGATTGCCAGAGTGTTCATTCTCTGAAGCATATCATGTACTTCTGCCAGAGCACCTTCAGCTGTCTGTACACAAGAAATACCATCCTGTGCATTTGCGGAAGCCTGTGTCAAACCTTTGATCTGACGTCTCATCTTCTCACTGATTGCTAAGCCTGCTGCATCATCTGCCGCTCTGTTTACTTTGTAACCGGAAGATAACTTCTCAGTTGACTTTGCCTGAGCGCCTGTTGTGATACCTAACATTCTGTTGCTGTTCATTGCTGTTAAATTGTGCTGTACTACCATACCTTTTTCCTCCTTGAAATAAGATTTGCGACTTCCCTGCCGCTGTTATTTTGGAGCTTTGCTCCTTGTATTATATATATCGGAAGGTTTCTCCGATACTTAATACCTTAAATGAATTTTTTTTATTTTTTTTAATTCTTTTTGTCCATCAACTGCGGGTCGATCAAATTCACTTTATTCATACTGCGATAGTAATTGGATGCCACTTTGGATGTTGTCTTATTTTGCTGCAGCTTTTTCCTTTCCTCTGTCATCTTCATTTCGACCAACTCTTTATTCCTGCGTTCCGCAGCCATAAGCGTAGCGCTGGCGTCAGAAACCGCCTGAATCTTCTTCTGGATCGAAGCGACAAACTCTTTATGCTGCTCTTTATCTTTCAGAAGTTCTTCTCTGATACGTTCATATACACTTTCAAATCCGTCATCCATCCGGTCCAGACGCTCGATCAGCTCCGCTTTCTTCTCTACCAGATCATCAAATCCAGTCCAGTCAACCGGATCTTTTTCCAGAGATGCCTTCTGTGTTGCAGTCATCTCTATCATCTCATCCAGCATCTGCTTCTTCTGATCCAGACTCTGATCAAGCATCTTTAAATATTGTTTCACCATATATGGCTCCTTACTAACTATCCTGTACTGTCGGCTGCTTTGCCTTCTTCATAACTTCCTTCCATGTATCCCGCATAGAATTCAGATGCGCCTTGACTTCTTCCAAGATCTCTTTATCCTTAGATACATTGGCTTCAAACAGCCTTCTCAAAAGATAACGATAAACATTATCAAAATGTTCCGCCACCGGATATTTATGATTCAGCGTGGCCCGAAACTCATCAATGATCCTCTGCACCTTTATAATATTGATATGCGCCTTCTGAATATCATCCTGCTCTATCGCCATAATCGCAATATTGCAAAACTTTATCGCTCCCTCATATAACATCAGCGTCAATTCCGCGGGAGTAGCCGACATAACCTTATTTGTATTATATTGTGCATACGGATTATTTGGTGCCATTGCTCATCTTTCCTCCAGTGTCTGATTGCCTATTAGACAAATTACATACCGCCGAACATACCAGCAACTGCTGTCTGCTTGGAATTCAGCTTTGCAAGCGCAGTCTCCATTCTGGAAAACTTCTGGTAATATCTGTCTTCCATATCCGTAAGTGCTTTCTCTAACTCAGCAATCTTCTTATCCCACTCGGTTGCCTCAGACTTCAGCTGCTTATCATTATATACCTTATAAATACTGCTGAATTCTGAAGTCCCCATCTTGGAGAAGAGATCGTCATACATCTTATTGGAAAACTGCTGGAAGAATGATGTCACTGCTTCCGGATCAGATGCAATCAGACTCATCAACTTATCATCTTTGGTTCCAGTCATGGTATCGTCCGAATCGCCGTCGATATGCAGCATATATCTGCTTTCCTCATCTGTATCAAAGTATCCGCCAGTAGCAATACCGAAGTCAGCCAGATACATCTTCTTGCCATTCACCATGAAACCTTCATTCGTCACATTTACCATGGTCATCATGACGTCATAAAGTGTATTGTCTTTACGAAGGAGAGAATCCTTGATCTTCTTTTCCCATTCCTCGATCTCCTTCTCAGACATTGCAGACTTCTGATCGTCAGTCAAAGGCTCATATCCCTTTGAAGAATCTGCATTGTAAAGCTTTGACATCTCACCGATGAGGTCGTTGTACTCCTTGAGCATATCCTTGATGACATTATATACACCATCATAATCAGGCTGCGTCGTAATGGAGATTTCCTCATCCTCGTTAGCGGGCATATTATTGATCGTATAAGTTGAACCATTGATGATAAATGTGTTCGATGTGGAAGTAAACTCCGCACCGTTCAATTCTAATTTCGCGTCGCTGCCGTCGATCTTGGTTGCAGCCTTTGCCAGCAATTTATCCTGTTCTTCTTTTGTCAGGCTGTCAAAATCAGGAGTTGCTTCCTTTACCTGCTCCTTATTAGCGAGACCCAGCTTCATCAGCGTATCTACATCACCGGAAAAGCTAAAATCATTAGCCACTCCTGTATCCTTTGCCTGCAGGAACAGTCTCTGATTACCCGCATCATAATTAGCATTAACGCCAGCGTCCTTCAGGGTTTTCACCAGTTCGTTCATGGAATTAACGACTACTGCATCGGAACCTTCCTGTGCCTCACCGCCGATCTGGATGGTCTTTTCCTTACCATTGTTACCTTTGATCGTAATTGTAGATCCCTCTGTGATCCCCAGTTCTTCTGTCAGTTTTGCCGTAGGATCCAGCTTTTCGCCATCCAAATTTTCAATCTTGCTGCCAGTCATATAAGCAGCTTTAGCCAGACCCTTGATCTTTGCTGTCTGGATACCGTTTACAGCATTCGCTCCCGCCACAACAGTAAGCGCGCTGTTAGAAGTTGTCACCTTTGTTTTTTTATAAGCCTTTGACAAACGGTTATTAGAAAGTGTTTTATTATAAAAACTAAAGATCTTCGTATTAATATCCTGCCATGCCGACTGCGTCCATGTGTTCAGGGTTTTCTTATTCTTTGCGTCCTGCACTTTCTTGGATGCTTTTGATGTATATGCCGTAATAATGGCCTCCGTATCAAGTCCGGAATTCAATCCGGTCATTCTTATCAAATCTGAACTCATATTCGATCCCCTCCTATCTCTTCTCGTCAACAAACAGTCCAGCATATTCCCAGACTTTTGCAATCATATCAAGCATCTTCTCCGAAGGAACCTCTTTCAGTACTTCCTTCGTCTCCTTATCAACAATCTTTACTGTAATGCGGTTCGTACCTTCATGGATGCCAAACTGGGATTCCACTTTAACATCTTTCTTGTTCAGTTCCTGAATCGCACGTCTGATTGTTTCGTCTGACATCTCCTTGTTTTGGTTCTGTCCGGAGCCCTCAGAATCGGCGTCGCTATTTGATGTCTTTGCTACAGCTATCGTCTGTGCATCCACCATAGGCGCATTTGTTTCCAACGGCTTACCTTCCATGGTCTCCGCTGCAGGCGCAGCCACCGGTTTTGCCGGCTGTGCTGTGTAAGTCATCGCACTGCTTAATGGTTCAATTGTCATTTTACCCACCTCCATGTGAATATTTTTAGTAAATTAAAATCATAAAGATATTTACTTACAACTATATATCGGATATATTATAATATCTCTTAAGATATTTCGCAGCTTTAAATCATAAATTTTTTGTGTATTTTTCATAAATTTTCCATAAACCACTACTCAAACAATTTTTTGAAAGCTTCCGGCGACGGCTCTGTCATCGCTTCCTTATTCGCTTCCTGAATCTGCACATACACTTCTTTACGATATACCGGAATCTCCTTGGGCGCACTAATGCCGATCTTTACCTGATCTCCCTTTACCTCCAGGACCGTGATCTCGATATTGTTGTTGATCATCAGGGATTCCCCTTTTTTTCTGGATAATGCCAGCATCCTTACACACCTTCCTTTCCGTCTGCTTTTTTCGCTGCCTGCAGAATATCATAAATATAATGCTTCACGGGATAATCTGCCTCCAGGATTACCTGGCTGGCTTTCTTGGTATCTGCATTGATAATCAGCGGAGCCTTCAGGTTCACGCTCATTTTCGTCAAGTCGGAAGGAACCGTAATCGTAACAAGCACCAGAATATTATCCATTCCTCCGATGGTTGTCAGAAGTTCATCATCTACCAACGGCGCATAATCCTGCTTCACTGCCAGCGGATCGATCACAGGCATGGCAAATCCCGGCTCCTGAACTGACTGCATCCAGCTGATGCCGCCCTTCAATCCCTGATCCGCATCATGGATCAACGCAAAATCAACCAGTTCCGGAAACCCAATAATTCCTGCCGGGAAGTGTATCATCTTACTATCATCAATCGTTACTTCTCCAAAAATCCGTGTATTAATTACCATATCCTGTTCCCTCCATTTATTATTTTACCGCAGTTTCATTACTGAATCTTCTCATGATTTCAGAATGCACCGCAATCACTCCACACAAAATCCTATGTTGAAATTTTTACAAATAATTCAGCAACGTTGTCTTGATCATGCTGCTGGTGGCCATCAGTGCAGCCTCATAGGAAACCTCCGCACTGGAAAGATTGACAGCAACCTCTGTCTCGTCCGCATCCTCATTATCAGACTTTAAGGTATCAAATGTCTCCTTCTGATCCGTCAGCCTGTTATTGATCAGCGCCAGCCTTGCCGAACGGTTTCCTACCACTGTCAGCGCTTCATCAGCATTATGCTGATAGCCCTGCATCTTTGTAATAAAATGGCTGAATTTCTTCTGAAGCTGATCCTTTGTAAATGTCTCCGCCTTTTCCGCCGCTTCCAGATCCAGGGCGATCGCTTTTCTGTCGTCCTCGGAATATTTGGTATCTGTAGACATTTCTTTCAGCTTTGCTTTCATATTCTCAATATCCGTCAGTTTATTCGCCAGATCAGTGATCTCCATAACATCTCTTCCAATCCCGTGCTTATAAACATCTTCTGCGTAAGTATTGACCTGAATGTACTGGTTAAATCCTACCTGATATTCTATCGGCTGCCCGATCGTCCGATTCTGCGGATAATCCGGATTATAGTTGATCGTCAAAGGATTGCCGTCTTGATCCTCCAACGTATCCAGTGTTTCCGTCTTAAAATAATGCTGGGGACGAAGATCCGTTGACTTCCAATTCGTCTTGGAATATGTGATCGTATATGTTTCATCCGTTTTCTGCATGTCCTGATAGATGTCAGCCCCCATTAAAAGTTCACCCGTGGAAGGTACCATAACTAACTTATCGGGATTCGCCGCAATATACTCATAAGCCTTTGCAGGATCAGTCATGATCTCTGCAGTTTGAGGAGTCCCTATAACATTGCCATCTGCATCCAGTTTTTTGATGGTGACATCCATCGCACCGCCTTCCAGATCCGTCTGTTCCTCATCCAGATTGCCATATGCCACGCGGAAACGAAAATAATCCACCTGCGTGATATCATTTTCCGTAATCAGAGGGTCCGTGCCATCGGCATACGTCGTCTCACTTAAGTTTCTGAGATCAGCGGAATCCGAAGCAATATCAATAAATGTCTCCTGCTCCAGTGCCGAACGATCAAATGCCTCGGTAATCACATACTGCTTTTCCGTCTGTGTTCCAAAGGTCAATGAAGTATCCGTCCGGTATCCTGTAAAGATATATCTTCCGGCATAATCACCCTTGCCGGTATCATAAACTTCCTGATATAGTTTGTTTAAGCTCTCAATAATAACCTTGCGGTCCTCTGTTTTCAGCTGGTCACTGGCTCCCTTTTCACACTGCTCTATCATATCCTTCAATACGGATACTGTCGTCTTTAACGCGCCCTCTGTCAGCTTCAGCCAGCTTTCAGCATCGGGAACATTTTTCTTAAGATACTGTGTCACCTGATCCACATCGCTTCTAAGCCGCAGTGCGCGGATCGCAACAATCGGATCCTCAGACGGCCTGTTTACCTTTTTTCCGGTAGCAAGCTGGGTATTTAACATATCCTGAGCCACTTTATTGTTATTAATGTTAACCAATGCATTGTTCTGCATTACCTTATTTGTAATACGCACGAAATAACCTCCTTATGTGAATCCGTTCCTGTTATTCTCAATCCCTTGAATCATGTTAGCATTTCATAATGTATATCGTCAATCTTTTTCAACTCCATAAGACTTTAGATTGAAAAATCATAGAGTTTTTCAAAACCGAATAAATTCGGTTTGCAAATATTGTGCCTGCGGAAGCATACAACAAAAAGCTTACGCTTTTCGTTGTCGAGAATTCGCAGGTTACGGAAAGGCATGGTGATTAGTATAAAAAATTTGGACAAACGACTTTTGCACGAAACATCCTTTCGCACAAATGTCGTTTGTCCAATAGCTTTGCTGCATACGAACGAAAAATACTTATGCTTAAACTCCCGTCTGCAGGATCAGCCTGTCATATACCTCCGTGAGTACCTGTATCATCTTGGAGGCCATATTATAACCCTGCTGGAATTTTGTCAGGTTGACCGCTTCCTCGTCATTATCTACGCCGCTGACAGACAGCCTCTGATTGGCTATGGTATTGCCCATGATCTTATAATTATCCTTAAATGTCTCGGCACGCTGCGCATTCAGCGCAACATCTGCCAGCATACATACCAGATACTGATCAGCACAACATCCTCTGAAGCTCATTTTCTTCGTATTCGTCCTCAGATCGATCAGACTCCTGACAACGTCGTTGTGATCATCCCCTGTATACTGCTCCGTCCTTGTGGCAAGCTTATTGGCATCCTTTAGGATTGCATCTACGATCTTGAAATTGCCTGCCGTCAGCTGATAATAGCTGTCATCATGGTCTGTCACCGTGATCGTATTGCCAGGCGTTCCCGTCTTTTCAAAAGAAACAGTCGTCGTGCTGGATTTATCAAAGAATGTATATTCCTTTCCATCCGCATTTTCACAGGTAAATAATCCAAGACCGTCAGCTCCGTTATCCTGTATACCCGATTTCATAATATTATTATAAGCGGTGGAATACATGCGGACCCACTCATTCATCTGGGAAAGGTAATACGGAATACCCTGATACTGGATATCCGGACCAATCGTAGCGTCAAGTTTTTGGGTCGCTGCAAAAATAGTCACATTATTACCGCTGTTCTTAACAGTATCCAGTTCAAAATCAAAGGTGCAGGTTCCCTTTCCATTCTCGCCCTCTACATAATTATAAGTCCAGTTCTTATAATAATAACGCGTATCGCCGATCGTGATGATGCCGCCTGTCTGCGCCAGATTCAGTTTATTCAGATCCGTCAGGTAATCGGCGCTGACCTCCACAGTCACCTTCTGCGCTGCAGTATCTACTGTTGTCACGGTTCCGGCAAACTGTTCTCCATTATTACCGTCCCTCATCTGAACCAGTCCGGCAAGTTTGCCGCAGGTGGTGCCGCCGTAAAGATTGAGCGCATCTCCCTGATCCCGGTAGTCCTGAGACGTCCAATTCTCATCGCCTGCAAAATAGATATCATAAAGTCCATCTACATCGGTCTGATTCACGTTTTCATTATTCTCACGCGGAACACATTCCAGCGTCTTATAGGAATTGCCATCCACAAGCGTCTGTCCGCAAATCTTCACCACATATCTTGTTCCGCCTGTATCACGAAGCGGGGAATTTGTGTCGATGATATCGATCTCTTCCACATCCACATCAATAATCTTAGACAAATCATCCACCAGAAGATCTCTCTGGTCACGCAGTTCATTTGCCATGACACCGCTGTTCATCTCAATAACATTGATCTGCTTATTCAATGCGCAGATCTCCTGGGATATAGAATTGATACGGTCAACATTGACCTTCATCTCATGATTGATATCGGTCTGAAGCTTCTGAAGATTCGTATACATTTCATTAAAATAAGTACAAAGATTGTTAGCGAAACCAATCGCCTGCTGTCTGACCGTTACATCGCCCGGAGTCTTGGCAAGCTCTGCCAGCGCGTCATAGAACTCATCAAATATCTTATTAAATCCCTTGACCCTGTCGTCATCCTTATAATACTTCTGGATGATATCCATATAATAATCCTTAGCCTCATACTCACCCAGCTTGGAGTTATTTTCCCAAAACTTCTCATCATAAAAGAGATCCCTGACACGCTCGATCGCCAATGTATCCACACCTGCGCCGACACAGCCATAAGTAGTAAAGGAACGGATCGGATTGGCCGCCTGTGTCTGCACCTGCTGACGGCTGTATCCTTCGCTCTCCACATTGGCAATGTTGTTGGCCGTTGTGTTTAATGCGGCATTGGATGCCTGCAGACCCGTATATGCTGTATTCAATCCCAAAAATGTTGATGACATATATCATTCCCCTCCACTTTATTGATCTTTATAATCAAAATCTATCTATCCTATGAACCTAACTGCATGATGACATGCTCCATACATTCATCAATGACGTTGATAAAACGGCTGCTGGCGTTGTAGGCATTCTGAAACTTGATCATATTGGTCAGTTCTTCATCCGTTGCTACGCCGATCGTCCCTTGTCTGGCCGCCTCTACCGAATCTACCGTAAGATCCTGATTCTCCTTCAGTTTCTTAAAAACATTGCCCGAATTAGATATCTGTCCGATAAAGTTGGTATAATATTCCGCAATAGAGATTTTATTGGTCAAAGTAGGATTTAATACAAAATCCTTCTGATTGATCCGTTCCAACAGATTCTTCATGGTCACATGGTCCACGGATTCATCCGGACGGATCATGCCCAGATGAGCCGGATACTGCTGCAGATCTTTATTAACCTTCAGGTTATTAATAGAAAACCATGTGGCAGGATCTTTAGGATCCTCCGGTGTTACAATGTAACCATTCCATGCGTTCGGATTTGTCGGATCATAGGTATATTCATCCATGCAGTCGATCCTCTGGAAGATCTGGAGCGGCACATAGATCGGTCTGTTATTCTCATTGTAGCCCTGGATCTGACAGAGATACCCTGTCTTCGTATCTGCGCTCGAAGCAATCACATCATTGATAGTGGTCACCACAGAATGCACCAGCTTATCAAATTCCGCCATGACATTCATCATGATGGAGTTGCTTACCTTATCATAAGCATCCTCATCGATCAGATCCCACTGATTGGCCCGATGGTCGCCTCTTGCCAGCAATGTTGCCTTCAGACTTCCGATATCCGTATCACGCAATGCGGAAATCTCCGCCGTCAGATCAAATACCGGTGCCGTGCTTGCGATATATCTTTTGGTGCCGTCCGGCAAGATCTCTGTCTCTGCGCTGTCCGGCCAGAAACAGGTATAAAATCCAGTCCTTAAGTCTGCATCATAAGCCATTTCATTGACTTCATTCGGTCTTACAAAATCATGGCCTTCAACCTTCACCAGAACATTGCCGTGCACATCCGTATCGTATTCGATCTTGCAGATACTTGCAAGTTCATCCATCGCCTGATTTCTTGCATCCCGATAATCATTGGCATGCTCAATGCCGCCCGCCTCAATGGCTCTGATCTTGTTGTTCATTTCATAGATGGTACGTCCGAGCTGATTGATACGGTCTACCTTCTGCGTTACAGTGAAGTTCAGCTTATCCTGATAATCACAAAGATCGGAATAAGCATTTCTTGACGCTTCCACAAAATTCTGGGAATATTGAATGAACAGCCCCTGATTAACCTCGCTGCTGGGATCTTTTGCCATCTCCTGAATGGAATACATCAGATTCTTAAAAGCATTGGAAAAAGTTGCGTCATGAAGTTCTCCCAAGATTCCTTCCACTTCTTCCACAGCAGCATAAGACACATCATAGAATCCCTGTCTGCCCGCCTCCTCACGATAGGCAAGATCCAAAAAGCGATCCCTGACCTGTCTTACTTCCGAAATATATACGCCAAGACCGATCTGCTTCTGCGCAACACCGGTGATATTCTTAGAAAGAAAATTATATTCTCTGGTCGCGTACGATACCTGCTGTCTGACATAACCTTTTGTATCGGTATTCGTTACATTATGTGCAACGACATTCAGTCCTTCCTGACTAGACTGCAATCCTGAAGTTCCTACATATAAGCTGCTGAATAACGACATATTATATCCACACTTTCCTTTCCATACAACATACGAAATCTAATGCTTAGGTTCTTTTATTGTTTCGCATCAAATCTTTTTGTTCCACTTCCCATGATGCTGCCCGTATTGTAAGCATCCTTATTATAGTCCGCAGTTTCCGGTGCCTGCTTCATTGATTGCAAAAGCGACATTTCAAACTGCACCATCTCCAAAGAACTTTTCAGCAGGTCGCGGTTACGTTCATTGACAGCCGTCATGCTGCCAAGCGTCACCTTGAGCTTATCGTGTACCTCTCGCAGCTGTCTCTGTTCCTCCGGACGCGATGACATCATCGTGATCAGATCAGGAATCTTCAGCTCTTCCGAGGCATGATTGGTAACATCCGCGATGTCTTTCATCGTCTGTATCCTATCCTTCTCCAGCCTCTGGATTCTCTCCACCACAAGCTGTTCCTCTGCGGTGATTCGATCCAGTTCCTGAAGATCGCCCTTGATGATAATCGGAGTCTTTTCCTCCGAAAGTTTCACAAGCGATTCATACTCCTGCTCTTCCTGATTTAATATCGCAATGATATTTTCCATTAAGCTTGCCATCGCATGCTCCCCTTTAACCAATTGCTTCGCTGATATTTTAGTAAAAAATTGGTGTCTGTAAAGGATGACCCTTACAGACACCACGCTTCATCCAGATACCTTTTCAAACTCTAGTTAAGCGAGTGCCTGACCAAGTTTCTCCATCATTTTCTGTGCAAATTCTTCCCCGCTCACTTCATAAGTTCCATTTTCCAAGCGCTGCTTGATTGCAGCTATCTTATCTTCTCTTATATCAGGCGCATCAGCGATTGCCTGCTTAGCGACCTGTAAATCTTTTCCGACATTGGAAATCTGAAGTTTGTCTTTAAAATCCGCGCCTTTAACTGATGCAGCTTTATTAGTCGGTCTGGAAGCTCCGTACATCTGTTGAATTTGTGAATATGCTTCTATCCTCATTTCGTCTTCCTCCTTCCGTGGATTCCTTACTGCTATATATATTATCGTCCACTTTTCCAGAAACTTTAGAGCAAATCGATTTATTTTTTAACAAGTTGTATCTCATCACGTACAATGCTATAATTCTAGGGAAGAAATGGTTAAATCAGGTTTTCCCCAGACACTTACAAAATTCCTGATTTTTCCAGAACTGTTGTAAATTATAAACAATTTTGTTGTAAAAAAGATCAAACGTATCAATATTAATAATTAATAGAAAGAAAGGTCCCACATTATGGAAATTTTATTTTACCGCTATGGAAGTATCTGCGAGCCGGATATCATAAAATGTTTTCGCTCCATGGAGCTGGAGGTCGTTGAAGAAAATTCACAGGTGACCAATAAGAAGGTATCTCCTTCCGAAACCGTGGACGCTGTTTCAACGCTAATCGAAAAGCATACATTCTTATTTGTATTCTCCATCAATTTTTTTCCGGCGATCTCTGAAATCTGCCAGATCTATCAGATACCCTATGTCTGCTGGACCGTGGACTGTCCGGTCATGGAGCTCTTTTCTCCCGCCCTTGCCAATGACTGCAATCGCGTTTTTATGTTTGACAAAGCTCAGTATGAATATTTCCGCCACGTCAATCCTGAACGGATCTTTCATCTCCCGCTTGCTACCAATGTCAGCCGCTGGGATCAGGTGATCTCACAGGCTTCCACCAACGATCTAAAACGTTTTTCATCCGATATTTCTTTTATCGGCTCATTATACGCAGAAAAAGACCCCTATGATAAAATTCAGGGCTTATCAGAATATACCAAAGGGTATGTGGAAGGTATGATCGAAGCGCAACTGCAGGTCTATGGCTATAATATGTTAGAAGACCTGTTAAATGCCTGCGCTGACAGTCCCACCGTTTCATCAGACAACTTTTTGCCTGGCAGTTTACATAATGTCAAAAATCAGAAAGCCGGTCTTTCCCCTGTCATGCAGGATTTTATGGAACATGTGCCGGATTTGACGAAAAGTCCCTATGCTCCTTATTTTTCTCCTTCCTATATTATGGCACATCATTTTATCGGCATGCATGCCGCCGTGATAGAACGTCACCGCCTGTTGTCGATGCTGTCCGAAGACCATGCCGTAGATCTCTATACATTTAGCGATACCAGCCGTCTTCCCAAAGTTCATAATCGTGGAGGCGCCAAGACTCTGACGGAGATGCCTTTGATCTTTCACCAAAGCCGCATCAACCTGAACATGACCATCCGGCCGATCCAGACCGGTCTTTCACTGCGCGTCTTTGATATTCTGGGTTGCGGCGGATTTCTGCTGACCAATTACCAGCAGGAGCTGGGAGAACTTTATGAAATTGGAAAAGATGTGGAAGTATTCACTTCAAAAGAAGAACTGGCGGATAAGGCTGCTTATTATCTGACCCATGAAGAAGAACGCCAAAAGATCGCCAGAAGCGGATATGAAAAAACACGCGCGCTCCATACTTATGAAACGCGCATCAGTCAGATGATCCGGATTATCTTCAAAACAATATGATCCTAAAATCCGGTGCGTGAAACGATTTGATCTGCGTTTCCCTAAATATCTTCCGGCAGCGTCTTAAAGAAATGAATTACGAACGGCACTACTACAGCAAAGGTAATCACATCCGCCACCGCCTGCGCCATTTGAATTCCTAGCAGCCCCAGCCATTTTGTCAGCACAATGATCAGTGGGATAAAGCAAAGGCCGCTTCGAAGAATTGATAAAAAGGTTGCTGTCTTATGCTTTCCAATGGTCTGAAACAGCATAGTCGCACACACAGTCATCGGATGAAAGAATAACGCCACTAACTGGAAGCGGAGCGCCCACGTTCCGATCTCGATCACCTCTACATCATCCCGAAAGATACTGATCAGACGACCAGAGCATACTAGTCCCGCTATCGCCAATGTTCCCAGCAGAATTTCTCCCATTACCGCCGTAAAATTAAATGCTTTCCGCACACGCTTATATTTTCCGGCGCCATAATTAAATGCCGATACCGGCTGGAATCCCTGTCCGATTCCAAGCGCAACTGCAAAGATAAAGAAGCTGATCTTTCCCACGATAGACATGGCCGCCAAAGCCGGATCACCATAATTACCAGCAAGACCATTTAATACCATCGTTGAGAGGCTTGTCATCCCCTGTCTTGCAAGACTCGGCAGTCCGGTCTTCATGATCAGGATCAACTGGGTCATGCCTCCCTTAACAGAGGATAACGATAATTTACTCTGGGTCTTTCCAAACAGGAACATGCTCAGGAGAATCAGAAAGCTGATACACTGGGAAATCGCAGTGGAAAGTCCCGCTCCCTTTACACCCATATTAAAATGAAAAATAAAGATCGGATCTCCGATGATATTTAACACACCGCCGACCGTCAGTCCAATCATGGCAAGATAGGCTTTTCCCTCATACCGAAGGATATTGTTCAGGACAAAACCGGCCATTGTAAGCGGCATTACCGCCAGAATAAATATTCCATAATCCTTGGCATAGGGCAGCACCGTATCTGTACTTCCCAGAAGATACATCAAAGGTTCCAGAAAAAGGAGTCCCAACAGTCCCATGACAGTCCCCGCAGCCAGACTGGCAAAAAAGCTCAAGGACGCCAGAATCCCCGCGCTTTTTACATCCTTCTCTCCGAGACGTCTTGCAATGATACTGCCGCCGCCCTGTCCCAGCATAAACCCAACTGCCTGAATAATCGCCATTAAGCCAAATACCACGCCGACTGCGCCACTCGCACTATTGCCCAGCTCGCCGACAAAGTAAGTATCAGCCATGTTATAGATATTTGTCACCAGCATACTGATCGTGGTGGGAATCCCCAGAGTGATCACCAGTTTCGATACCGGCCATGTGGTCATTTTTTCATAATATGCGGCCGTTGCAGCATTGGCTTTGCTCTCTTCATCTACCTTATCTGCAGCAACCATATTTTTTTCATTGATTTCCGATGCCATATCTGCCCCTCTATCCGATCTATCTGAAACCTTTCTTACTATTATCTATAATATTTATTTCTGAAGCTCAAGTCCAGTCCCCTCATATATGTAGCGAAAAAACTCCTCTTCTCCCCTACGCGTATAATATACCGTTTCATACCCTATTTTTTTTCCGTTTTTTAACTTAAAAAAAACCTCCGTTGTAAGAGACCTTCCACTGCTGCGATGATATTCCACATAATGACCTAAAACCTGCCATGATAAACCATATGCTTCTATTTCCTCAAGCATAAATGTATCTTCTCTGTTTTTCCATTTTCCCACAACAGCTCTACCATTTACACGTTCTTTGCTAACACGCTTTATGACTACTTTTCCATTTCCATATTTAATCCAATGTGTACAATATATTCTTATACTCCCAAACGCTATTACCAGGATCAATGGGAACGGAAAGAGTAAATTAGATATACCACCCTCTATATCCCCTTCCCAAAACTCATTTGCACTCAAAAGAATAAATATGACGCTCACAACTCCACTATAAGCCAAATTCAATATTAATGCGTTTTTTGCACGTAAGGTTTTCATATTTTCAACCCCCCTTATTCCGCCAGCTCTCTCACAACCTCTCCCGCAATCATCAGTCCTGCCACAGACGGCACGAATGCCACACTTGGGATCACCTTATCCGGCAAAGACGGTATAGCAGGTTCCTCCGTAGAATACACCACCTTCAGGCTTTCCACGCCGCGTTTTCTAAGCTCATGACGCATCACTTTCGCCAGCGGACAGTTCTTTGTCTCATAGATATCTGCCACCTGAAGCTTTGCAGGGTCCAGCTTATTGCCCGTACCCATACTGCTGATAACAGGTACGTGACAGGCCTTCGCTGTGACGATGATTTCCAGCTTTGCCGTCACGGTATCTACCGCATCCACTACATAAGAATAGGAAGAAAATTCAAATTCTCCCGCATTCTCCGGCAAGAAAAAGCACTGTCTTTCTTCCACCTCCGCCGTGGGATTGATTTCTAATATCCGCCGCTTCATGACAGACGTCTTACTCTGTCCTATCGTTTGTTCCGTCGCAATGATCTGCCTGTTGATATTACTTTTACTGACCTTATCATGGTCAATCAAAACAAAAGAGCCGATCCCGCTTCTCGCCAGCCCTTCTACAACATATCCTCCCACGCCTCCGACGCCAAATACCGCCACTTTCGCCGCAGCCAGCCGCTCCATTGCCTCATCGCCCAGCAGCATCCTCGTCCTTGTAAATCTGTCATCCATAAGTATTACCTGTCCTTTCCCATGGTCAGGCCTGCTCCCTGATGATGGAGCCATTCTCAATCCTAAAAACCATATCACATTTTTCAATCGTCTGCAATCTGTGGGCTATGATCAGCAGCGTTTTCTTTCCATGGAGCCGGTTGATGGAATCCATGATTGCTGCCTCCGTATCATTATCAAGAGCGGAAGTGGCCTCATCCAGAATCAGCACCTCAGGATCATTATAAAGCGCCCTTGCGATACCGATTCTCTGCCTCTGTCCGCCGGAAAGTCTTACCCCGCGCTCACCGATCCCTGTATGGACTCCCTCCGGCAGAGACTTTACAAACTCATCCAACTGGGCTTCTTTCAGCGAATACCAAAGCTTTTCCTCATCGATTTCTTCCTCCGGCACGCCAAATGCTACATTCTTCCGGATATCCGCGTCCAGAAGGAAGATCATCTGGGGAATATAACCTACATTAGCAAGCCATTCCCTGTAATGTTCTTCAATATTGACTCCATCAGCCTTAACGCTTCCTCCCTGCAGCTTCAGCAGCCCTAACAGGATATCGATGATGGTGGTCTTACCTGCACCGCTGGTCCCCACGATCCCAATGGACTTGCCGATGGGAAAGACCGCATCCGCCTTGTCAAAAATCAGCTTATCGGAATTCGGATAATGATACGTGATATTTTCCAGCCTGATCTCCCTGGTCACCGGAAGCTTTTCTTTTGCAACCACCGCATAAGAAAGATCGGTATGTTCCTCATCCGTTTCCTCGATCAGGTTATCGCTGACATTGAAGAAAAACGGTTCATTAAACGCCATGCTTGTCAACTGGTTATTGATCCTACTGGCTGCCGGCAGCAATCTCATGGCCGCAATACCAAAAGCGGCAAGCAGCGATACCATGCCAGATACATCCACGTCGCACAGGATCAATACCGCGATATAGGACAGCAGTGCGCCAAAACAAACAGTTTCTATCAGAAGCTTCGGCGTATTATTAAACATATTCTGCCGTTCCATGGCTTTGACATAGCCCTCGCCCACTGTGCAGTATTCCTCAATAAAATGCTGTTCACGACCTGCCACCTTGATCTCTTTGATCCCCTGTATCGTCTCCGCGATCCTTGCAAACATCGCCGCGCCATAGTCCTGATTCTCCTTGCCGGTCCGGTTCATGATGGGTTTGATGATATTCTTGATCACCACAAGGGTCACCAATAGCACAACCGCTAAGACGATGGTCATCACCGGATCTTTGATAAACAGCGTGATTGCCAGAAATACCGATACGATGGCCTCCGCCGCGATCTGCAGCACAGACATGATCAGCGCATACATATTGCTGACGTCCGCGGTAATGCTTCTCTGGATCACTGCTGTTTCCGCATTGAGATAATATTCATAATCACGTCTTACAAAGTTTTTCATAAGATTGGAAGATGTTTTAAATTGATTGGAAAAAATAAAGTGGTACATATATTTTTGCTGAAAGAACTGGAACAGATTCTTTACAACATATAAAAGAACCAGAAAAAGAATCGCCAATGCCGAAAAGGTCTTCGTGCTTCCAATCCCAAGCAGGCTGCAGATGCTCTGATAGGTCTTCCCCTGGGCAAGGTCATCCGGCGAAAGGATGATCGTCACCACCTGCATCACC
Source organism: uncultured Lachnospiraceae bacterium (assembly GCA_947174185.1). Lineage (GTDB taxonomy): Bacteria > Bacillota > Clostridia > Lachnospirales > Lachnospiraceae > NK4A136. Next base: position 52,422 of record CAMWHY010000001.1, read on the forward strand.
ATCAGGGCAGCCCCCGACTCCAGCACCGCGGAGATCACCATCATGACAAACAGCTTAAACATTGACAGTTTCTGTTTCTTATCCATTAATATATTGATTTTTCTTATGATTTTAAGCATGTTGGTTATCTCTTCTTTCTATATCTGCACATAAGCTCCCCCGCCCGGATGCAGCTCGTCCCATTTTTGGTTCATCAGGATATGATTTTCCTCCGGCTCATATTTATCCCAGATATGCGGTCCCAGATTGATCTTCTCCTCAACAAACCGGATACTGGACATCACCGATGTAATAATGGAAATCGCCTTTTTAAAATGAATCCCTTCGATAAAATTCAGCACCTCGATGGGGAACTTGCCGTGTACTACGATACATTCCGGGAACAGCTTCTCATAATCCACGTCGTCCCTTGGATGGGGCTTGATCACTACCTGATATCCCTTACAATATTCCCCGATGATCTCCTTCGCCACCTGCTCCCGGATCGACGTGACGTTAGGAAACGCTTCTGTCAGAAACAATATACAATCTTCGCAGCCCGCAAGCTTACGGACGATCTCATCTGCATCCGGCAGGAAGATCCCCAGCATTGTCCTCTTTTGATCCGAAGTAAGGGATTCCTCCATGTTTTTCCGGGGGATTACCTTATATTTATCAAATCGATATTTGATAAACGAATCATCGTTGATTTCCATATCAATACAATACTTACTATACCCATTCTGTATAAATATCAGATTATGTCTTGCCAAAAATGCTTTTAATGCAAAATGTCCTTCATTGTCCTGATGCGCCGCATCGAAGTGTTTTAGACAGTCCAGTCCATCCTCCACCGCATGATAGCGGATATGATGATAATTCAGATAGTAACCGATGGCATCCGAATCACAGAATACAAAGATGTCCTGATACTGTTTAAAGTCAATGGTAAAAAACTGATCCTGGGCTTTGCCATATTTTTTTGTATAGATCAGCCGGTTTACCAGATGGACCAATACATTATTATGGTTCTCTTTATACTTCATCAGTCCGGGAATATCCCGGTCCCTGACTTCATGCAGACGGTAAACCTGATCAAAAATATCTGCTCTGGAAAGCCGTTCATCCAAATCGCCAAAATCCATAAAGATATCGCTCAGCGCAATATCCGCTTTACCGTCTTCCTGATACATCGTCATCTCTTTGAGCAGAGAAACATATACATGGTACAGTGTATGACAGACATAGATCCTGGGCCTTTTCTTTTCCGGTTTCATTGATTACGTTCCTCTTAACTCTCTATGTCAGAGCAGCTTGCTGCGATGACACGCGATGAGAAATCCGTGCAGGCGGTTTCTCATCTGCGATCAAAGCAATTTGAGGCTCTGACTCAAATTGTAATACAGCAGACGGAAAGTACTCTTTTTTGTTCCCGCCATCCTTTTAAGCATGTCCACAAATAGATGCAAAAATTCTTTTTGTATCAGACGATAAATACAAAAAGACTCTTCCGTATCATATTATAATTTATCACGGATCAGTCAATAAATCCAGAAATTTTACCTGCATTTTTATCATATTCCAAAATATCGCCCGGCTGGCAGTCCAGCACTTCACAGATTGCCTCTAAGGTGGAAAACCGAATTGCACTGATCTTTCCGGTTTTCATTTTGGAAAGGTTGACGTTGGATACACCAACCTTTTCTGAAAGTTCGTTGAGACTCATTTTCCGGTCTGCCATGACGCGGTCTAATCGTAATATAATTTTTCCCATATTAATCCTCCATGTCAGAGCAGCTTGCTGCGATGACACGCGATGAGAAATCCGCGCAGGCGGTTTCTCATCTGCGATCAAAGCAATTTGAGGCTCTGACTCAAATTGCTGAATGAAAAATCTTTGATTTTTCATTCTAACCATATGCCTTTCCATAACCTACAATGTTTCATCCGATTCCTGCTGTAATACTGCTCCATATTGGAAAATATAAGCAAGAGCAAGAATAATCAAAACAGCCATAACTATTTTCAGATCAATACCAACGCTGATTTGGAGACTTTTGATAAAAAAACTTCTGATCACAGTATCGCTTACTGAGGATAAAACCGTCCACGGGATCAGGGAAAAAGCAAGGTTTTTCATTTTTTTGATCACATTTTGTTCAAAGGGCGATTTGCAGTTCTGAAAAGCCTTAAAAAGGAAACCGATAAAGAATAACGTTACCAGCGTCATAGCTAAATAGAAAAATGCAAATAACAATACCCAGACAAGATTATGTAGATTAAAATCTATATTATTCGTGGAAGTAGTAACGTCAACGTAAACACCGTCATGATCGATATCAATCGCATTGATACTGTAGTCTGCACTGTCATCAGCTTCTTCAAGAATGTTCTCTACCTCCTGCCTGCCCTGCATGACCTCCTCATCCGTAAGCGTTTTACCAAAGGAAGAAAAATCAATATCGACCATAAATCTGCTGTCCGCACTTACGGTAAGAAAATCTTTTGGTATAAACGCAGCTGCCACAGTCAATGCAAAGACACTAACCAGCGCAATGATAATAAATATTTTGGCAATGACTGTAATAATCGTAGCAATCTCACCCATTTTGTTAATTTTTTTAATAGCATCCTCTTTCATCATTCATTTCCCGCCTTCTAGTTTTTATTTGTTAAATGATAATTTTTTAATGTTTATCATTAAATTTATTATGATCCATCAATTACATTTTGTCAACACTTTTTAACGATAAACATTAAATTTTTTCAGTCATGAAAAAAAGGCAGCCGCTCCAGGCTGTCTTTTTCATTCCATTCAGTTTAACATATCCCTTATTAATGATTAGTCTTCCACCTTAAACACCTTGTCGATCACTAAAATAAAGATGGTTCCAAGTACCAGAGTAATCACTGCTCCAATACCCAGACGCAGCAGCTGGGCAAGGGTGCTGTGTTCTTCATTCCATCCATCGTTGATACAATAAAATACGCCTGTAGTATCCACGTCATATTCCCGGCAAAGATCTTTGATCTCATCAACGGCCTGACTGTTGGCAGCAGTTTTTCTTCCCACGGGAAGGGTAATCTCCTCTCCCGCCTTAAGCCTTCTGGCAACATCTATAGGCATCTGGGCAAGAATATAGGATTCATCCGGAAGCTGGATCAGATAATACTCCCCATATTCTCCTATAATGTCCAAAAACATTCTGGTAACATCCGCACGTTTTCTGGGGCCGCCTCTTCTGCCTGAATTGCTATAAGCTGAAACCCATGGGTGGCGCACTCCGATTCCCGTGGATATAATGTTGATAGGTTCAATGGTCACACATCTGGTCTGCCACGTGTCCTCCCACATCTCTGCATCCTCAATACGGGGAATATCATCCGCCGCGGGCAATCCAATATAATCCTCCTTAAGCCCTTCCTCGGTCATTGCCAGAGTAACAGGTTCCTCTTCACCCATAAGCCATGATTCCACACTGATATTCATAATTACCAATGCGGCAATTACAATCGCTGCAATCACCGCCAAAAATTCCAAAGCCTTTACAACTTTCTTTTTCATAATTAGCCTCCATTGTTCTGCTCCCAGCTGTCCATCAACGGGCAGAAGGGTTCATAGGGAAAGTCCATTCCCTAGATGCCTCCCTCTGCCCTTCTCTTTGCCGCCATCAGAAGCTCCACGTAGGTATCCGCTTTGGATATTGCCTCAGCACCAATACCTGACTTCAGATTGACCGCTCTGTTGCTTAATAAGGTGTACATGGTTATTTTTTTACCATCCAGCTCAAACACAAAACGCACTCCTGACATTGTCGACGCGATCGTCTCTGCTTTTCCAATACGGGATGCATTGAAGATCTGAATCTCAAAAGGATTATACGCCGAAATAAAGCCAATCATTCCATGTTCCACATCGATCAGCAGTCTGCCGTTTCTGCCCTGAAAAGAACTTTTAAACTGGTAAGGAAGGGAATCAATATGCTTATAAGCGCCCTTTGTCAGAAGCGGCGTTAAGGTTCCCCATGCAAGCGCCATCAGCAGCGAAAACCATGCTATAACGGAAAAAACAATACTTAACCCCAGAACAGCACCCCATTGAAACTCCTCACTTCCAAGTCCCAAGATCAGAGAAATTACAAAAGGAATTCCAAATCCCGCTCCAAATAAAAGCAGCCAAAACGAGGACCCAAATTTTTTAAATTTTTCTGTTTCCATTGCTTTCATAAATTGATACATCTCCTCTCCGGATTTTAATATCGTATCTGCACTTCTCCTGCAAACTGTTTTATTATATCATTCCGGTCTTTAGGAAACAATTGTTTTATGAAATAAAACCATATAAGAAATCATTCTTCCATATACAGGGTGATGGCGTTATCCGCCTCCTCCATATACTGTTCCAGCGCGATCCTGCCATTCAGATAATCTTCCATTCCCGAAAATATCTTTTCCTCCAGAATCGCATTCCGGTAAGTAGGAACCGAAAAACTGCCAAGCAGATCCATATAGCGCTCCATCTCTCCCTCCGGAGCAATCGGAGTGTACGCTCCATGATCACCGTACTTGAATTCTTCTGTCCGACTTTGCAGCACTTCCATGTTGACCGACATACCATATCTATGCTCGCTGTTGCTGTCATACCAGCCCATTCCTATGTTGCTTTGGGTATCCTCACTTAACATATATTTTATAAATTCTTCCGCCGCATCCGTGTATTCACTTTTGGCATAAATAGAATAGATCAGCAGCGGCGTAAATGTATTGACATCATCAATGGCAAAGATATCATATGTTTCATGGGGATATTCGTTCATCATATGCCAGATATCAGTCACATTAAACGAATAGGTAAAGTTATATAATCCGATACTGCGTCCTGAATAAAGCTGCATTTCCTCATTCTCCATACCCCAGCGTCCTCCTGCCAGTCCCAAGGACCCCCATTCGTCAATCAGTCCATAAAGCAGCTGGTGTGTGTTAGAGTATGCCCAGTCCCCCTCCTCAGCAACCAGAGTTTCCCATTCCCGGATCTGATCCTCTGTGGTATGTTCCATCAGGGCATCCCACACGCCTTTCATACCGGACACAAAATTTTCCAGTTCCTGCCTGTCATAGCTTTCCCCATTCCCGAAGATTCTGGAGGAATAAGCCGGATATAACAGTTGAAACAATCCTTTTACATCATAGATCCGCAGATCATTGCCAAATTCAGGATTCGGGCACGGACTGTTTTGAATATATTCTGCAAGCCCTTCCAGACTGTTCAGAGAATCTATGCTGTCCGCAGGCGCAGATATGACCGAAAATCCGAATTGTGACGGTATCGCATAGATTTCACCGTCTTCCGTACGGTAACAGGATAAAATCGTTGTATTGATTCCCGGATTATCACTCATGATCTCTTCATACAGACCGGACAGTTCTTTCAGCATGCCGCTGTCCCTGTAGGCAATGTAGTTCAGTCCATCCATAATGATGACGTCCGGTCCATTTCCCGCCAGAAGCTGCGTATTCAGCGCATTGACCGCCTCCGCAATGGTCGTATTGCTTCCTTCCTCACGTCCGACTTCTATATTAATATTAATTTCGGGATATTCCTCTTCAAATTGTCTGACAGTTTCTTCCAGATATTCCTGCGAATACAAAGTGTAAACGGTGATCTCTTCAGCAGGCACATTTTCCACCGGCTCCA
>CAMWHY010000002.1 GCA_947174185.1 uncultured Lachnospiraceae bacterium
GTGCGAATAAGGTGAATTTCTTTTTGGTTATTTTGCATATCAGTGAATTAAGAAATCGGGAGAAGCCAAAGTGAAAGATGCTTCGGAATGGAGGAAAAGATGATTTCAAATCAGATATTGCAGGGCACTCTGGATGGTATGATGAGCATTGCCCATGTAGAACTCTGTGTAACAGATACAGAGGGGAAAAGCGTTGTATCTACCATGTCGGAAAAAAAGGATTTTGGGAATGCAGTAGTAGAGTTTGTGAAATCACCGGCTGACAGCCAGGAGATCCAAAACTGTCAGTTTTTTAAAATCTTTGACGAGCAGCAGTTAGAATATATACTGATTGCATCAGGCGTTAGTGAGAATGCATATCTGGTTGGAAAGATGGCGGCATTTCAGCTGCAGAGTCTTCTGGTGGCATATAAGGAACGTTTTAATAAAGACAATTTTATTAAAAATCTTTTGTTGGATAATCTGCTTCTGGTAGATATCTATAGCAGGGCGAAAAAACTGCATCTCCAGATTGATATGAAGAGAGTGGTCCTGATTGTGGAAACAGCTTCCTGTAAAGACAGCAATACGTTGGAGTATGTGAAGGATTGTGTAGGTCTCAGCGGCAGCAAAGAAATCGTTACTGCTGTGGATGAGAATAATGTGATCATTGTGAAGGAGCTTCCTGACAAACAGGATAAGGCGGAGATTGAAAAGACGGCGCAACAGATCGTGGCTTATCTGAACAAGGAGGGCATTGAAGGAGTGCGTCTTGCGTATGGCACTACGGTGGGTGAGATCAAGGAAGTCAGCCGTTCCTATAAAGAAGCGAAGATGGCGTTGGATGTTGGAAAGATATTCTTTTCTGACAAGGTGATCATTCCTTATAGCGAGCTTGGAATCGGCCGTCTGATCTACCAGCTTCCGATCCCTCTCTGCAAAATGTTCATCAAGGAGATTTTTGCCGGGAAGAGCCCGGATGAATTTGACGAGGAAACCCTAATGACGATCAACAAGTTTTTTGAAAACAGCTTAAATGTTTCAGAAACTTCAAGACAGCTTTTTATCCACAGAAATACTTTGGTGTACCGGCTGGATAAACTGCAGAAAAGCACCAACCTTGACCTAAGGGTGTTTGAGGACGCCATTACATTCAGGATTGCATTGATGGTTGTCAGGTATATGAAATATATGGAAGATCAGGAATTTTAACGGAAGAGACATTAGGAGGCACAGATGGCGGATAAGAATTTATTAAATAATACGGAAGATCTGCGCGCAGCGATTGCGGAGCTGCAGATGAGGATGGAAGCCCGTGACCGGCAGAAGGAAGAAAGCGATAATCTTGAGAATTCTTGGATTCATAAAGAGGATAATGCCGAGGAGGAAATGGAAGAAGAGAATTACGACGCTCCATACCAGGAATTGTACGACGATGCAAATGAAAGCGCGCTTACAGAAAGAAAAAAACGTATCATCCGGGAAACGACAGGAGAAGATGGGAATCCGGGACTGGAGACGGAATATAGGGACGTTATGGTAAGGGAGAGGCGGAGTGAGAAAGTAAGGACCGAGTCTCACGTACCAAAGGAACAGCCATCCCATGAGACAAGGAGCACACATTCAAATCCCGGCGGAAAAAGAAGAAGGAACAGAGCTGACGGAGACGTGATTATCTCTTTAAAGAATGTCAGCAAGTCTTACGTTAAGGATGTACCCGCTCTATCCAATGTTAATATCCAGATCCGGAGAGGAGAATTTGTATTTATCGTAGGCAGCAGTGGCTCCGGCAAATCTACGCTGATCAGGCTTCTGCTTCGGGAACTGAAACCCACATCAGGTTCCATCATGGTCAACGGTCTGCAGGTGGATAAACTTAGGCGCGGCAAGATACCGAAGCTTCGCCGGAGTATGGGCGTCGTATTTCAGGATTTCAGGCTGTTAAAAGACCGAAACGTCTATGAGAATGTGGCATTTGCGCAGCGTATTATACAGACACCGCTGAGGGAGATGAAGCGTAATGTGCCTAATATGCTGGCGACAGTGGGACTTGCCGGAAAGTATAAAGCCAATCCGGATGAACTTTCCGGAGGAGAGCAGCAGCGTGTGGCGATAGCGAGAGCTCTTGTAAATAGACCGCCCATTCTTGTGGCAGATGAGCCGACCGGAAATCTGGATCCTAAGAATACAATGGAGATCATGCATCTGTTAGAGAAGATTAATGAGAGCGGCACCACGGTGATCGTGGTGACACATGATGATAAGATGGTGGACGAGATGAAAAAGCGGGTGATCACGATCCGCAAGGGCGTTGTGATCAGCGATGAGGAAAAGGGTGGATACAGCAATGAAGGTTAGCACATTATTTTATGTAATTTATCAGGGATTTCGGAATACAATTAAAAATAAGTGGTTTACGCTTGCGTCGGTTGCAACCATTGCGGCTTGTCTGTTTTTGTTCGGTATTTTTTATGCGGTGATCACCAATTTCCAGAATATTGTAAAAACTGCGGAAGAAGGGGTTTCCGTAACCGTATTTTTTGAAAAGGGGACGCCGGATGAGAGGATTGCCCAGATTGGGGATCTGATAAAGAATCATACGGCAGTTGCAAGCGCCAATTATATCTCCGCGTCGGAAGCATGGGAGGAATTCAAGGTAGAATATTTGGAGGGATATGCGGATGGATTTACGGAGAATCCGCTTGCCAATTCCATGAATTATGAGATTTACTTAAATGATGTATCGCGTCAGGCGGAGCTGGTCGCTTATCTGGAAGGGATCGAAGACGTCAGACGTGTCAATCGTTCGGAGGTGACTGCAAATACTTTAATGGGCGTGAATTCACTGGTTGCCTATGTATCGATCGGCATGATTGCGATTTTGCTGGCGGTATCGATCTTCCTGATTTCCAATACGGTCATGATCGGAATTTCCGTACGGAAGGATGAGATTGCGATCATGAAATATATCGGTGCGACGGATTTCTTTGTACGGTCGCCATTTGTAATCGAGGGTATTCTTATCGGTGCATTGGGATCTCTGGTGCCGCTGGGCATTATCTATCTTTTGTATAATGAGATGCTTGTTTATATTATGGAACATTTTTCGGTTCTGACCAAACTTTTGGCATTTGTGCCGGTGGATGAGGTATTTCATTATCTGGTGCCGATTTCACTGGGAGTGGGGATTGGAATCGGATTTATCGGAAGTTATGTAACGGTTAAGAGACATATTAAAGTCTAGTGTGGAGGTACTTATGAAGGTAAGGTACAGGTTATGCATGGGACTTTGTCTGGCAGTGCTGATGATCTTAAATGTCAGTGCGGTCAGCAGGGCGGACAATGACGAATATATTGACGGACTGCGGGAAAGCATCAGTGAAAAGGAAAATGAATTGGATGGACTGGAGAGTCAGAAAGCGGCGCTGCAAAGCGGGCGCAGTAATCTGCAGAGAATCGTAAACGGTCTGGAAGCTACCAAAAATGAGATGGCATCCTATGTTGCGGAGCTGGATGCCCAAGTTGCGGAGATTCAGGGCAATATTGATTCCCTGAATGAATTGATCGAAGCAAAAGAAGCGGAGATCGTGCAGACACAGGAAGAACTGGCTCAGGCGGAGCAGGTGGCGGCAGATCAGTATGAGGCGATGAAGGAGCGTATCCAGTTTATGTATGAACAGGGCGATACGCTGTATCTGGAGATGCTTCTGAATTCGGATTCCTTTGCGGATATGTTGAATAAAGCAGATTATATTGAACAGTTGTCTGCTTATGACAGAAGAAAACTGGAGGAATACCAGTTGGTAATTGAATATACGGAACTCTGCAGGCAGGAACTGGTGGCGGAGCGGGAACTATTGGAGGAGGCAAAGGTAGCAGCCCAGGAAGAGCAGAACAATCTGAATGCATTGATCGATGAAAAGGAAGTTCAGATCACTGCGTATGAGTCGGATATTGCGACCAAGGAGCAGGCGATCCGGGAATATGATGCGGAGATTGCAGAGCAGAATCAGATTATTGCTGCGCTGGAGGCGCAGATCGCTGCAGATCAGGCGGCTTTGGCGGAGGCAACAAGACTAAAATACGATGGCGGTATATTTATCTGGCCGGCACCAAGCTATACCAGAATTTCAGATCCCTTTGGATGGCGTATGCATCCGACTCTGGGGGTGGAAAAATTCCATAACGGATTGGATATGGCGGCACCCGGAGGTTCTCCGATCCTGGCGGCATATGACGGCAAGGTGGTGGCTGCCGGTTATTCTTCCAGTATGGGTAATTATATTATGATCGATCACGGCGATAAATTATATACGATCTATATGCATGCTTCAGCACTGTATGTATCGACTGGGGAATATGTAACAAGAGGACAGAAGATTGCCGCGGTGGGAACGACAGGGAGAAGTACAGGCAATCATCTGCATTTTGGGGTGCGTCTGAACGGACAGTATGTGGATCCGAGAAGTTATCTTTGATAGGATAGACAGATAATAAGAATGACAGGAAAGGTGTGGAGTGGGATATGAATAAAAAGGACTACTGGATTGGACTGTTGTCGGGACTGTTAATTTCAGTGTTTATCGTCTGCTGCGTTTTGTGCGGCAGGATGCTTTTGATGCCGGCTGACAAGTATGAGCAGAGTAGTGCGCGGGCATCGGGCAGAACGAATGGACTGATGGATAATATCGGTCGGGGAAATTTTGATTCGGAAGAATTTGACGATGATGTCATAGACAAAATAAATTTATTAAAAAATGCAATAGAATATTATTATGTGGAGGATCTGGATGAGGAGATTCTGGCCGACGGTCTCTACAGCGGTCTGATGAACAGTCTGGGAGATCCGTATGCAGAGTATTATACTCCGGAACAGTGGATCGCCATGCAGAATTCTACAGAGGGGATCTATTACGGTATCGGCGCTTATATGAAGAAGGATACAGTTACCGGATATCCGTTGATCACAGGCGTCATCCGTAATACGCCGGCAGAGGAAGCGGGGATTCTGATCGATGACTATATCTACAAAGTAGACGGCACGGATGTATATGATATGAATCTGACGGATGTGACCGGTATGATCAAGGGACCGGAAGGGACTACGGTGACGCTTGACGTCGTAAGACCGTCTACCGGCGAGGAGTTTGTGATGACGCTAGAGCGTCGTAAGGTGGAGACACCGACAGTTGAGTATGAAATGCTGGAAGGCGGTATCGGATATATCAGTATCGCAGAATTTGATACCGTGACGGTAGACCAGTTTGCAGAAGCTTTGGCTACGCTAAAGGGTAACGATATGGAAAGTCTGATTCTGGATCTTAGGGGTAATCCTGGCGGAAGCCTGTCCGTAGTGGTTGAGATTGGAAGGATGCTGCTGCCGAAAGGTCTGATCGTGTATACGGAAAATAAATATGGGGAAAGAAGTGAATATACCTGCGATGGTTCAAGATGTATTGACGTACCCATGGTTGTTCTTGTCAATGGGGGCAGCGCCAGCGCATCGGAGATCCTTGCGGGAGCGATCAAGGATTATGGGATCGGGACGCTGCTTGGAACGACAACGTATGGAAAAGGAATTGTACAGCGCTTGATTGCATTAGATGACGGTTCGGCGATCAAACTGACAGTGAGTCATTATTATACACCGCTGGGTAATGATATTCATAAGGTAGGCATTGTGCCGGATATCGAGTTGGAGTTTGATTCGGAGGCTTACAAGGAGGATGCAACGGATAATCAGCTGGAACACGCGATAGAACTGCTACAGTAGAAGATATGATAAAGACCGATGTCAATAAAATACACTTAAAAATAAGAAAATACGTGACAATTGAAAAGGTTAAGAGTATAATATCCGCGTAAGGTAAGCATTACGATACGGAGGTCAAATGTTACAATGAGGCATGATTTTAAGAAGATAGAGCCCAAGTGGCAGACAAAATGGGAAGAAGCCGGGATTTTCCGCGCGCAGGATGGGGACAAAAGCCGTAAGAAATTTTACGGGCTGATCGAGTTTCCTTATCCCAGCGGAGCGGGGATGCATGTAGGCCATATCAAGGCATATTCCAGTATGGAGGTGCTTGCCAGAAAGAGGCGGATGGAAGGATATAATGTATTGTTCCCCATCGGGTTTGATGCATTTGGACTTCCTACGGAGAATTATGCGATCAAGACGTCTACCCATCCGAGGGTCATTACGGATCAGAATATTGCAAGATTTTCCGAGCAGTTAAAGAAGGTAGGATTTTCTTTTGACTGGAGCCGTACGATCGATACGACGGATGAGGATTTTTATCACTGGACGCAGTGGATCTTTCTGAAGATGTTTGATGCGGGACTGGTATTTCAGGATAAGGCGCTGGTTAATTACTGCCCGTCTTGTAAGGTGGTGCTTTCCAATGAAGACAGTCAGGGAGGCAAATGCGATATCTGTCACAGCGACGTTGTACAGCGTTCTAAGACGGTATGGTATCTGAGGATCACAGAGTATGCGGACAAACTGTTAAGCGGTCTGGATACGGTAGATTATCCGGAAAATATCAAGCAGCAGCAGGTGAACTGGATCGGTAAATCCACAGGTGCATTTGTGGATTTTAAGATTGCGGGTGCAGAGGATAAATTACAGATTTATACCACCAGACCTGATACGTTGTTTGGCGTTACGTTTATGGTTATTGCACCGGAACATCCCCTGATCGATCAGTATGCAGCGAAGATCAAAAATATGGACGCTGTAGAGGCGTATCGTCAGGAATGCGTCAAGAAGACGGAATTTGAAAGAACGCAGCTGGTGAAGGAAAAGACGGGTGTGAGGCTGGAAGGCATTGAGGCGGTCAATCCGGTGAATGGCGTGAACATTCCGATTTTTATTGCGGATTATGTTATGATGGGATATGGTACTGGCGCGATTATGGCAGTTCCGGCGCATGACCAGAGAGATTATGATTTTGCGAAGAAGTTTGGCATAGATATTATTGAGGTCATCAAGGGTGGCGATATTGACAAGGAAGCTTATACCGGCGACGGCGAGATGATCAACTCTGATTTTCTGAATGGATATACCAATAAAAAGGACTCTATTGCACGGATGATCAAGGAACTGACGGAAAAGGGCATCGGCAGTGCAGGCATCCAGTTCAAAATGAAGGACTGGGCATTTAACCGCCAGAGATACTGGGGCGAGCCAATCCCCATCGTACATTGTCCGGACTGCGGTATCGTTCCCGTACCTTATGAAGAGCTGCCGCTCAGACTGCCTAAGATAGAGAACTTTGAGCCGGGGGAGGAAGGAGAATCACCCCTTGCAAAGATTGACTCCTTTGTCAACTGCAAGTGTCCTAAATGTGGGAAAGATGCGAAGCGTGAGACAGATACCATGCCGCAGTGGGCAGGTTCTTCATGGTATTTTATCCGTTATGTGGACCCGCATAACAAGAATTGCTTTGCAGATCGTGAAAAGATTGATTACTGGATGCCGGTTGACTGGTACAACGGCGGTATGGAGCATGTGACAAGGCACATGATCTATTCCCGTTTCTGGCATCATTTCTTATATGATATCGGAGAGGTAAACACACCAGAGCCGTATGCAAAACGTTCCGCACAGGGTCTGATTTTAGGCGCGGACGGTGAGAAGATGAGTAAATCCAGAGGAAATGTTATTGATCCTTTGGTGATCGTAGAGGAATATGGTGCAGATACCCTTCGTACTTATATCCTGTTTATGGGTGATTATGCCGCGGCATCCCCCTGGAATGACAGTTCTGTAAAGGGCTGCAAGCGTTTTCTGGAGCGTGTTGCCGTGATGGCGGATATGATCGATGACAGCGAACCTTCTGCGGAACTGGAAAGCAGATTCCACAAAGCGATCAAGAAGGTATCCTCTGATATTGAGGAGACAAAGTTCAATACGGCGATTGCTACGTTGATGGCGCTCGTCAATGATGTTTATCAGGAAGGAAAGCTGACCAGAGATGAGATGCTCATCTTTATCAAGCTGCTGAACCCCTTTGCTCCGCATCTTTGTGAAGAGATCTACGAGACGATGGGTGGAGAGGGATTTTTGTCACAACAGGCATGGCCTGCATATGATGAAGAGAAGACAAAAGATGCGGTAATAGAGATCGGCGTACAGGTCAATGGCAAACTTCGCGGCACAGTAAAGATCGCTGCGGAAGCAACGAAGGAAGAGGCTCTTCAGACTGCTAAGGAGGATGCGAAGGTTGCGGAATTCTTAAGCCAGGGCTCGGTGGTAAAGGAAATCTATGTACCGGGAAAGATTGTAAACTTTGTCGTAAAATAAAAGGTTATATTGGGAAGAATACAAGAGCTATAGTCGAAATGTCGGTGACGGACTATAGCTCTCTGTTGTAAAGAGGTAATAGAATATTTTGATCGTTTCACTGTTCTGATATGGAGAATGAATGGATGGAAATTGTAGTAGACGGTTATAAAATCAGTTATAAGATCACAGGAGAAGGGGAAGAAACAGTAGTCATTTTGCAGGGCTGGGGCACAGAACTTTCAGTATATGATTCGGTTGCTGCCTGTATCAGCAGCCAATACCGCGTCGTGCAGTTTGATCTTCCGGGATTTGGCGCAAGTGAGGAACCGAGGGAAGCATGGGATGTGGATGCGTATGCTGACTTTTTCCTGAAACTGATGGATGCGCTGAAGATCAGGAAAGCCGTTTTGCTCGGACATTCTTATGGCGGCAGAGTGATTATTAAGCTTGCCTCAAGAGAAAATCTTCCGTTGGAGATCAGCAGAATCGTTCTGGTGGACAGTGCCGGTATTCTTCCAAAAAGGACTTGGCGGCAGAACATGAAGATCAGGCGTTATAAGATGTTAAAAAAACTTGTCAATCTAAAACTGATCTATAAAATCTGCCCGGAATTGATCGACGAATGGAAAAGCAAACAGGGCTCTGAGGATTATCGGAACGCAACGCCTATGATGCGCCAATGCATGGTAAAGGCTGTCAATGAAGACCTGACAGAGCTGCTTCCCAAGATCAGGCAGGAGACGCTTCTGATCTGGGGAGATATGGATACCGCAACGCCCATCGCAGATGCAAAGCTGATGGAAGAACGACTTCCGGATGCAGGGCTGGCGGTCATTCCAGGGACAGGACATTTCTGCTTTTTAGAGAAGCCAGGGCAGTTCGCAGGGATTATGAGGTCATATTTTCATATTGGGTAAGAATTATATTTTGAGGAGGAACTAAGATTTGCTGCAATTGGCAGAAGTGATCATAAGCATTATATTGGCGATCCCTGTTTTTTATCTGGTGATGCGCTATAATCTCCATATGTTTCAGTTAAACGGCTATAAGAACAATGAGCAGCGGTCATGGATCAAAAAAAACCTGCGGAAACAGCTGATGCTTATTTTTCCGGGATTGGCAGGCGTTTTTTTGATGATATTCCCGGCAGACTGGTTGAGGATTGTCCTTTGCATTTATTGGCTGATCGTCATAAAGTATTATAGCTATTTAAAGAAAAACAATTCGAAAAAAAAGCTGGTATTTACGAAAAGGGTGCAGAGACTGATCATTACGGATCTGATATTAAATCTGATCGTGATTATCCCGGTAATTTATTTTCTCGGATATCTATATCTGCCCGCAGTTATGGGACTGCTGATTCCATTGCAGGCGGTTCTTCTGATTCCTGTCAATGTGATCAACCGTCCGATAGAGAAGGCAGTCAATCGGTATTTTATCAATGATGCAAAGAAAAAACTGAAACAGGTATCCGGTCTTACGGTGATCGGTGTGACAGGCAGCTATGGAAAGACCAGTGTGAAATTTTATCTACAGGCATTGCTGCAAGGACGTTTTCATGTGCTTGTGACGCCTGAAAGTTACAATACGCCCATGGGGGTGGTAAAGACGATCCGGGAGTCGCTACAGCCGACGCATGAAATCTTTGTGTGTGAAATGGGCGCGAGATATGTGGGAGACATCAAGGAAATCTGTGAGATCGTTCACCCGGCGCATGGTGTGATCACGTCCATCGGACCACAGCATCTGGAGACATTTGGCGGGATGGAGCATATCGTGGATACGAAATTTGAACTGGCGGATGCGCTGCCGGAAGGCGGATTCTTATTTCTGAATGGCGATAATGAGTGGATTGTTGAAAGAAGTAAACGCTATCATAGGACAGAAGCCGGCAATGCAGGAACCTTCGAAGAATTCTCCAAAGAAGGCAAACGGAAAGATCAGACGGCGATTAAGGGGGATCGAAAGGTCATATTCTACAGAAATCAGGTTTCAGGTGAAGGCTATCAGGCGGGAAATCTTCATCTGTCGCAGCTGGGTACGGAATTTGATGTGACTGCACCTGATGGAGAAACAGAGACTTTTCAGACCAGACTTGTGGGGGAGCATAACGTCATCAACATCATCGGCGCGATCGCGGTGGCGCATACCCTTGGAATTCCTTTGAAGGAATTAAAGGTTCCTGTCAGACGGTTACAGCCGATTCCGCATAGAATGCAGATGTTAGAACAGGGCAATGTAACGATCATCGATGATGCCTATAATTCCAATCCTGTCGGCTCCAAAGCCGCAGTAGAGACACTTGCTCTGTTTGACGGAATCAGGATACTGATTACGCCGGGAATGGTGGAACTGGGAAAGGAAGAAGACTTGTATAATTATAAATTCGGTACTTATGCGGCAAAGTGCTGCGACTATATCCTTCTGGTTGGCAGGGAGCATGTACGTCCGATTCAAAAGGGTGCAGTGGAGAGCGGCTTTGATGAGAAGAGATGTCTTATGTATGACGATCTAAAGGATGCGCTTGCCTTTGCATATAGTATGAAAGGTGATGGGCATAAGTATATTCTGTTGGAGAACGATTTGCCGGATAATTATTAATTTGTCTAGGGAAGCACTGATTAAATCAGCATTTCCTTTGTATAAAGCTGTGCGGCAGAATCAGAATAGCGATGAGGAATTTGCAGAAAGGTGGAAAAGGATCATGAAAACAAGAGTAGCAGTCATGTTTGGCGGAAAGAGCGTGGAGCATGAGGTATCTATCATTTCCGGCATCCAGGCGATTTTAAACATGGATCAGGAAAAATATGAGATCATACCAGTCTATATTGATAAAACAAACGA
This sequence comes from uncultured Lachnospiraceae bacterium, assembly GCA_947174185.1. Classification (GTDB taxonomy): domain Bacteria; phylum Bacillota; class Clostridia; order Lachnospirales; family Lachnospiraceae; genus NK4A136. The sequence continues at coordinate 11,111 of CAMWHY010000002.1, forward strand.
GATGTACATAGGAGAAGGAATTGGTAAGATCGAATCTTATCAGGATATCAAGAAACTGCTGGCTGAGTCGCAGAGGGTGATTCTGATTAAGGAAGGCAGCGCGGCCCACCTGATCCCGTACCCGAAAAAACGTTTTGGCGGAAAAAAGCCGATAGAGATCGACGTAGTATTTCCCATCGTGCATGGAACCAATGTGGAGGACGGTACGCTTCAGGGGTATTTAAAGACGATCGGTATTCCGTTTGTCGGCTGTGATGTGACTGCATCCGCTGTCGGTATGGATAAATATGTGACAAAGGTGATCCTGAAGGATCACGATGTGCCGGTACTTGATTGTAAATGCTTTACAACTTCCGATTATGCCGATGTGGATGGTATTGTAAAACAGACGGAGGAAAGCATCGGCTATCCTGCCATCGTAAAGCCTTTGAACCTGGGCTCCAGTGTGGGGATCAGCGTGGCGAATGACCGTTTGGAGCTGATCCGCTCCATTGACGGGGCATTTACCTATGCGAGAAAAATACTGATAGAACATGCGATCAGCAATTTAAGGGAGATCAACTGCTCCGTACTTGGCGATGAAAATGACGCCGCAGCCTCAGAATGTGAGGAACCGTTACATTCCAAGGAGATTCTCAGTTATGAGGATAAGTATCTGAGCAATTCCAAGAATGGTGCTTCCAAGGGGATGGCAGGAGTGTCCAGAAAGATTCCTGCGGAGTTATCTTCGGATAAGAGGGAAGAAATCAGGGATATGGCTGTAAAGTCTTTTAAAGCATTAGGATGTAACGGAGTAGCGAGGATTGATTTTATGATCGACGAAGAGACCGGTCGTCTTTATTTTAATGAGATCAACACGATTCCGGGTTCGCTGGCATTTTATCTTTGGGAGCCGGTGGGCGTCTCTTATAAAGAGTTGTTGGACCGGATGATCCAGCTTGCCTTGAAACGCAGACGCGAGGAGGATGCATTGACCTTTTCTTTTGATACGAATATTTTAAATCAGAATTCCCTGTCAGGATTGAAGGGCGGAAAGCTGTAATAGAAAAATGAAAGAAATAAAAGTGAGAAACACTTTTCTACTGCTTCTAACGGCTTTTATCTGGGGCGTAGCATTTGTTGCCCAGAGCGCTGGAGGGGCTGCGGTAGGACCATATACATTTAATTGCATTAGGATGATTTTAGGAGGCATTTCATTGCTTCCGGTAATTGCTATCTTGGATCATGTGAAGCCATCTACGCGCAGACCGGCGACAAAGGAGCAGAGAAAGGAGCTTCTGCTGGGCGGCGTCAGCTGCGGTGTGATCCTCTTCGTTGCCAGCAGTTTTCAGCAGATGGGGATTTTTCTGGGTACGTCTGCCGGAAAAGCGGGATTTCTCACTGCCTGTTATATCCTGCTGGTTCCGATCATTGGTCTTTTCTTTCATAAAAAGTGCAGATGGAATATCTGGGCAGGAGTAGTACTGGCGGTTTTGGGTCTTTATCTTCTTTGTATGACCGGATCTTTTTTGCTGCAGTTATCAGATGGTCTGGTGCTTCTGTGTGCGCTTTGTTTTTCGTTTCATATTATCGTGGTGGATCATTTTGCACCTAAAGTAGATGGTGTAAGAATGTCCTGTATTCAGTTTTTTACCTGCGGTATCTTGGGAATCTTCCCGACTGTTTTGATGGAAATGGGACTCACGCAGGAAAGCGTAAGGATTTGGCTGTCGGGATTTGCTGCGTGGGATGCATGGATCACGATTCTTTATGCGGCGGTTCTTTCCTGTGGAGTGGCATATACCTTGCAGATCATAGGGCAGGAGGGTCTGCATCCGACAGTGGCTTCCCTTTTGATGAGTATGGAATCCGTATTTTCCGTGATTGCGGGGTGGGTCATCCTGGAGGAAGATATGAGTCCCCGGGAATTGAAGGGCTGTATTATTATGTTTATTGCTATTAGTCTGGCACAGGTGGAGTTTGACAGAAAGTGGCAGGAGAAATAGCTTGCATCATATGGGGATTATGAAGTAGAATATAGATACATATTCATTGCCAACGCATATGAAAAAAGAGAGGAAGGTACATATTATGAAGAAAACTTCAAGATTAACGCACTTTACTCGGATGCTGGCGTTGCTTCTGATTATTGTGCTGATGTTTCCGATGTTTTCCTTAAAGTCTGATGCTGCCGTCAATGCAAGTCAGGCAGGAGCTGTCGGAATTGATGTATCGAAATATCAGGGTAATATTGACTGGAATGCAGTGCGGGCAAGCGGCATAACATTTGCATTTATCAAGGCGTATAGCTCCTACAGTGGAGTAGATCCTTATTTTGATAGAAATATCAGAGGGGCCAATGCAGTTGGCATCCGTACCGGTGTTTATGTGTATTCTTATGCAACCACGCCGGAGGCGGCAGCAGCAGAAGCGGCGGCGGTAATTAATCTGCTGCAGAATTATACGGTAAGTTTTCCGGTGGTGATCGATATCGAGGATTCTTGCCAAAAGCCACTTTCTCCTGAAATGCTGGCTGCGATTGCGAACGTATTTTGCGCAACGGTAGAGAATGCGGGATATTATCCGATGGTATATTCCAATACTAACTGGTTTACAAACAAGATCGGTCCGGTTGGTTATGATAAATGGGTGGCACAGTATGCATCAGCATGCGCTTATGCACAGACGCCCGCATTTTGGCAGTATACATCGAAGGGAAGCGTACCGGGGATTGCCGGTAATGTGGATATGAATTACCAGTATAAGGATTTTTCATTCCTGATACCTTATGGATTCTCGCAGCGCGGGGATAACGTTTATTTCTATAATAATTACCGCTGGCAGAAGGGCTGGATCGACTATAACGGCGCGAAGTATTTCTGTAATGAGCAGGGACACAGGCTGACAGGCTGGCAGAATCTGGGAGGTCCTGTTTACTATTTTGGGGAAGATGGCGCCATGCGGACAGGATTCCAGCAGATCAATAACAACACCTATTATTTTGGCGATGACGGTGTAACCCGTACCGGATTGGTAGCGGTTGGCGGAGAACAGTATCTCTTTGGTGCGGATGGTATCATGTTTACAGGATGGTGCCCTGCAGGAGAAGGAATGACATATTACTTCGCTGCGGACGGTCATATGCATCACGGTTGGTATGCGGAGGATGGCCAGACCTATTATTTTGACGAGAACGGTCTGATGACGATTGGCTTTAAAAAGATCGACGGCAATACTTATTTCTTCAATGCGGAAGGAAAGAGACAGTCCGGCTGGGTTGCTCTGGAGGGCATGAAGTTTTACATGAGCCCGGAAGGCGTTATGCAGTATGGCTGGCTGACGCTGCCGGATGGCGTATATTATCTGAATCAGGAAACAGGTGTGATGCAGCTTGGCTGGATGACGCTGGATAAGAATACATATTGTTTCGATCCTGCGACGGGAAAGATGATGACGGGACTGGTTACGGTAGGTGCAGAGCAGTTCTACTTCAATCCTGAGAACGGTGTCCGTATGACAGGAATGCTGCAGATCGGCGCAGACAGATATTATTTCAATCCGGAGTCCGGCGCTATGCATCATGGACTGCTGACGAAGGATGGCAACACATGGTATTTTGATCCGGCTTCAGGGAAGATGCAGGTAGGCTGGGTGAAGATCGGAGAGAGCCAGTTCTATTTTGAGCCGGTGACGGGAGCCTTGTTTAAAGGTATGTTAAATGATGGCGTCGGTATAAAATATTGTTCGCCTGAGGATGGACATCTGATGACAGGATTTGTGACGATAGACGGGCAGATGTATTACTTCGATCCTGCGACGGAATATATGCTTGCCAATACGGTGATCGAAGCGGCAGGAGGAGTATTTGCGATCAATGAAGTGGGAATCGTGACGCAGGTGCAGTAAAATCAAATTAAATATGGTATTGTTGTAAAGCGGAAATATGCGTTGCTGTCTGTGCTTAGGCAAATGACAGCGGCGCATATTTTTTTAAGTATGATATGTTGGTAGATGGAAATACTGAAAGTAAGAGAATGCGTCTTTATTTGATCATTAGGAGGATTCTATGGGTTTATCAGTGGTTCTGAAAGAAAACATTGCAGTATTGAAAGAAAAACTTCCCATCGGTAAAAGTTTTGATATTGTGACAAGGGAAATGACGCTATGCGGAGTGGATGCGTACTGGGTTGGCATCAATGGTATGTGTAAGACAGATACTTTGCAGAAGCTGTTCGGCTATCTACAAAACCCTGCATATCTTGCGATACAGTCGGAATTTTCCAGTAAAGAGGGAGAACTGCTGGAAAGCATCCAAAGGTTTGCGGCATCTAAGATCGGATATGTTCAGACGGAACTGTGTGATGATTGGGATACCATATGTAAAAATATTGTCAGCGGTCCGACGGCGCTTTTTTTAAATGGATGTGCCCAGGCGGTGATCCTGGATGTGCGTACTTATCCTACCAGAGGGATCGAGGAGCCGGATGTTGAGAAAGTAACAAGAGGTTCCAGAGACGGATTTGTGGAAACGATGCTTTTTAACACAAACCTGATCAGACGTCGGATCAGAAGCAATCATCTGACGTTTGAGATCATGAGCGTAGGGACGGATTCCAAGACAGATGTGGCGCTTGCCTATGTCGGCGGCTTGGTGGAGAAGCAGCTTCTGAACAAAGTGAAGGAGGTGATCAGTAACCTCAAAGTTTCTTCCCTCACGATGGGTACGAAAAGTCTTGAAGAACTCCTGTTAAGGAAGCACTGGTATCATCCGCTGCCTGTAGTTCAGGTAACGGAACGGCCGGATGTGGCATGCAGCTATCTGATGGAGGGACACATGATCATCATTGTGGACAATACGCCATCTGTCATTATCCTGCCTACGACCATATTCCAGTTTACACAGAATGTGGAGGATTATTATAAAAGCCCGCTGGTGGGCAATTATTTGAGGTGGATGCGGTTTGCCTGCGTATGGATCAGTCTTTTGCTTCTTCCGGTATTTATGCTGGTCGCAGGGTTTTATCCTGAGTTGGCAGATCAGATTAAGCTGATGGAGACAGAACCGTTGACAAAGGAACGGCTGTTTTTCTATGTACTTGCAGTGGATTTCGGACTGGACCTGTTCCGGTATTCTTCCGCCCATTCTACCAGCCGGTTTTCCGGCGCAATGTCCATCGTGGGCGGTCTGATCATCGGAGATATTGCGGTACAGCTGAACTGGGCTTCCGTGGAAGTGATATTTTATGCGGCGTTGACTTTGCTGGCTACGATGTCCCTGCCGAGTATCGAGTTTGGAGAAGGTTTACGGATCTACAGACTCTTTTTGATTCTGACAACAGGATTTTTCGGACCTGTTGGTTTTTGGATCGGGCTTGCGCTGGTTCTGCTGTCAACTGTGACGACGCCTACCTTCAGCCATAAGAGTTATTTGTGGCCGCTGGCGCCGTTTAACTGGAAGGCATTAAAAACACTGCTCTGGAGATGTCCCACATTCAAGGCGCAGCCGAGCAAGGTGTGGGACCGGACGGAGAAAAAAAGCGCATAGTCGGGTCCTCACATATTGATAAAGACGAGTTGTTTTTAATTTTTTATTTTGAATTGGATTATGATATGATATAATAACCGCAAAAGAAAAACAAGCGATGCGAAGCTGCTCTGACATCCATCGCAGCATGGAGGCAAAAAATGGCAATTTTAGAGAATTTAGAACCGAAAGAAGTATTTCATTATTTTGAGGAGATCTGTAATATTCCACATGGTTCAGGCAATACTGCGGCAATCAGCAATTATCTTGTGGAGTTTGCCAAGAAGAAGGGATTGGAGTATCAGCAGGACGAGCTTGGGAATGTGATCATGATCAAGGAGGCAACAGCGGGATATGAAGCGGCTCCCCCTGTCATGATACAGGGGCATATGGATATGGTGGCTGTTTCCGACAGGGACTGTGATATTGATATGAGGACAGAAGGTCTGAGACTGGCTGTTGACGGGGATCAGGTCTATGCAAAGGGTACTTCCTTAGGCGCGGATGACGGTATTGCGGTTGCTTATGCGCTGGCGATTCTATCCTCTGATACGCTGAAGCATCCGAGGCTTGAAGTGGTGGTCACGGTGGAGGAAGAGGTTGGTATGGAAGGTGCAAGCGGGATCGATCTTTCGATGTGCCGTGCAAAGAGACTGATCAATCTGGACTCTGAGGAAGAGGGCTATCTTCTGGCGGGCTGTGCAGGCGGCGCAAGTTTTCTGATCGACTATCCATTACAGTTTCAGGAATATGAAGGGATTGACTGTCGTCTGTCCATTTCAGGTCTGCAGGGCGGTCATTCCGGTTCGGAGATTCATAAAGGGACGGCCAATGCCAATCTGCTGATGGCCAGAGTAATCCATGGACTTATGAAGCTGGAGGGAGTACATCTTCTAAGGATCGATGGCGGCAAGAAGGATAATGTCATTCCGAATGCTGCATGTGCGGATCTTCTGATTGAAAAGGATTCCTATGGGAAGGTATATCAGGAATTTTTGAAATGGCAGAAAATCATCCTTGGGGAATCCAAACTTCGAGATCCGGAAGTGATCATGGAGTTTAAATCAGCGGATGGCGGATCAGCTCCGGCAGATTGTGGACAGGCTGAGGTGGCTGTTCATAAAGCGGTAGAAGACCGGTGCGCTGAAAAACTGCTGTCTCTTATTCAGACCATGCCCAGAGGAGTATGCGAAATGAGCCCAGCTGTCAGCGGACTTGTAGAAACGTCTTTAAATCTTGGAACGCTTACGATGGATGAACAGGCGGCGATCCTCGGATATGCCGTGCGAAGTTCTGTGGCATCCAAGAAAGAGGAGCTTTTGGAACGTATGATATTGCTTTGCGACGCTTATCATGCTGCGTGGACTATAAAGGGTGTTTATCCGGGATGGGAATATCAGCCGCAGTCGCCCCTTCGCGATGCGGTGTGCGGACTCTACCAGAAGATGTATGGTAAGGAAATGGTGGTGCAGGCGATCCATGCAGGATTGGAATGCGGATTTTTTGCAGAGAAGATAGAAGGTCTTGACTGTATTTCCATTGGACCGGATATGCAGGATGTCCATACGACGAAAGAACGTCTCAGTATTTCTTCCACAGAACGGGTCTATCGTTTCCTGATCCGTTTGCTTGAGGAATTGAAATAATTTAGGCATTTGAGGCATTGAAATAATAAAGGTCAAGATAGATCCTTGCAAACAGCATTCATATACAGTAAATAGCATTGAGGGTGGCATCTATGACTCAAAATGAGAGATTCAATATCAGTTCATTTACTGGCTATGGGGCTGATGCTGTGCGATCATGCATGGGCAACACTTTTTCCGGCGGAAGAATGGCTGACGTGTATAGGGCGGATAGCGTATCCTATTTTCGCGTTTATGATTGTAGAAGGCTATACTCATACACATGATTTGCGCCGCTATCTGCTGCGTATCCTTTTGTGGGCATGTTTATCTGAAATACCATTTAACATGATGTATGGCGGCAGTGCATTTTATCCATATCACCAAAATGTACTCTGGACGTTTTTAGAGAGTTTGCTGCTGATTATCTTGATTGAGAAATGCAGAACACATTTTAAAAAAGTATTAGCAACGGTGATCATTGCGGGTATTATCGTTTTGGGATTTATTCTTGGTTACGCAACCATGGTTGACTACTATGGAATTGGCATTTTAACTGTTTTGACATTTTATTTTTTCCGGGGACAAACTTGGAAAATCCGGTTACTACAGTTTATATGCCTGTATATTTTGAATATAAAGCTTTTGGGAGGATATTACTATCCTTTCCAAATATTTGGATATGAAATAGAACTTTTTCAGCAGGGATTTGCTTTGATATCATTGATTCCTATTTGGTTATATCAGGGGCGTCAAGGGTTCCATAATAAGATATTTCAATACACTTGTTATGCATTTTACCCTGTTCATATCATGATATTGATTTTTATGCAATATTGGTTGTTCAAACCATGACAATGACAAAGAATTTAGAAGATGAGGAGCGAGAAAATGGCTATTTTGGTAACAGGGGGAAGCGGCTTTATAGGAAGCCATACCGTAGTAGAATTGTTAGAGGCCGGCAGGGAAGTTGTGGTGATCGATAATCTTAGCAATTCTTCCCCGGTGGCATTAAAACGGGTAGAGGAAATTACCGGAAAGCATGTTGTCTTTTATCAGGCGGATATTAGGGACAGGGAAGCTCTGGAGAAAGTGTTCGCCAAGGAAAAGATAGAGAGCTGTATACATTTTGCCGGGTTAAAGGCCGTGGGAGAATCCGTAGAAAAGCCGTGGGAATATTATGATAATAATATTACAGGTACATTGACGCTGGTGGATGTTATGCGGAATCATAATGTAAAGAATATCATCTTTTCATCTTCTTCAACGGTATATGGCGACCCGGACAGCGTGCCGGTGACGGAAGAAAGCCCTTTGAAGAAATGTACGAATCCTTACGGATCTACAAAGTTTATGTTAGAGCAGATCCTGACAGATATCCAGACGGCAGATCCTGAGTGGAATGTGGTGCTGCTGCGATATTTTAATCCAATCGGCGCGCATAAGAGCGGCAGGATCGGAGAAAATCCCAACGGTATTCCGAACAATCTGATGCCCTATATTACGCAGGTGGCCGTAGGAAAGAGGGAACGGCTTGGCGTATTTGGCAATGATTATGATACGCCGGATGGCACGGGAGTCAGGGATTATATCCATGTGGTGGATCTGGCAAAGGGACATGTAAAGGCGTTAAAGAAGATCGAAGAGAAAGCAGGACTGTGTATTTATAATCTGGGCACCGGTCAGGGTTACAGCGTGCTGGATGTGGTGAAGAACTTTGAGGAGGCTTCCGGTGTGAAGATTCCATATGAGATATTACCCAGAAGGGCAGGAGATATCGCTGCAAACTATGCAGATGCATCCAAAGCGCTGCGCGAACTTGGATGGAAGGCGGAGTATACACTCAAAGATATGTGCGCAGACAGTTGGAACTGGCAGAAAAATAATCCGGATGGTTACTAATCCTAAATATAGAGTATAGTCGTTTGCGAAACTACTGATTTTCCATAACCAATTGAAATTGGTTTAACCAGTTTCAGTTGGTTATAACTAGTTGTGCAATGCAGACAATATCATACGCCGGGTGCTTGTGCGCTCGCCGGCACTTAGATGCCGTATTGGGGCATCTTATGTGCTGCTGCAGAGCGCGCGCAGCGGAAGCGTGCCCGGCGATGATATGTCTGTGTTGCGCAACGGAAATATGCCAAAATTGAGTTTCGCAATTATCTAAAATATAGAGCAAAAAGCGAGGTTTTACATTGAAGATAGATCGTGAGAAAGTGAGAAAGGTCTTTGCGGAATATGTAAGGCATTATGATGCGGAGGATCCAAAGATACGTCTCAAGATTCTTCATACATATAAGGTGAGTGAATTGTGCGAAGAAATAGCGCGTGATTTGTTTGGTACGACGGAAATGACGGAAGTGTCGGCACAGGAGAATATCGACCTTGCATGGCTGATTGGAATGCTTCATGATATCGGGAGATTTGAACAGGTGAAGCGGTATCATACCCTGCTTGATGCAGAGTCCGTTTCCCATGCCGCACTTGGAACGGAGATATTATTTGAAGAAGGGATGCTGACGAACTTCATCACGGTGGAGCCCGAAGATCCGGATGTCGAAGTGCTCCGTGCGGCAATTGCTTACCATAGCGATTACCGGATTCCGGGAGACCTGGACGAACGGACAAGGATGTTTAGCCAGATCTTGAGAGATGCGGATAAGATCGATATTTTCCGGGTAAATTGCGAAACGCCTCTGGAGGATATCTATCATATTACGAGAGAGGAACTGATGCATGCGGAGGTGTCGGAAGATGTGATGGATAATTTCATGCAGCGTCAGGCGACACCCAGGGAGATCAGAAAGACGCCGGTGGATTATGTTGTGGGAATGATCTCTATGGCATTTGAGTTGGTCTATCCCATTAGCAGGAAGATTGCGGCGCGTCAGGGATATCTGGAACACCTGCTTGATTTTCCTTCTGAAAATGAAAAAACAAGGCAGCAGTTTGCAATGATGAAAAGACAATTGGCACTATAAAATGTGGTTTCCAAAAAATAAAACACAAAATATATGAAAAAGGGATACCATTTCTCTGAAAATCGTGTATAATAGAAAATGTGTGGACAAGACACAGATTTGAGGAGAAGATTGGTGAGAAATCGAGGATATAAATATATCGTTAAGCGCAGACAGGAAGGCTATTGGCTTTATTGCGTCAATGCGATATGGATCAATCAAATGTTAAAGGAACACGGTATACGCCCCAAGGATTTCAGGCAGCTGACATGGCAGGATCTTGCGGAAGTTCAGGATACTGCATTTGGTAGAAGGCTGTTTTTGGAGACGAAGCCGAAGAATTTCTGGCAGATGGCCGATACGCTTTCCCTCAAGTATGTTTCCTATGATTTGGAGAAGGGTAGCTGTCTCTATGAGCAGGATTGGTTTTTGCGATATCCTTTGTTCGCTCAGGAGGATGTATATGAGATTCTTCGGGATAATGGTCTTAGGCAGGAGGATGCAATACGCATCATGGAAGTAGTCCGCAGGGGACAATGCGACACGGATCTGAAATGGCGTGAATTTATCGAGCTTTATGATGTGCCGGAGGGGATGGTAGAGGCGTTTTCCAGATGTATCTATCTGCCGCCCCGGGAAAAAGTGGTCAAGGATTTGCTGGATATTATTTCGCTGGCGATCCGGTGTAAAGCCCGTGGGAAAATTGATTAGGTGCCGGCGGGTGTAGTAGTAGTTGGGAAATTTATTGCGAAAAGTATATTGCTGAAAGTATATTACTAAAAGTATAATACTGAAAGTATTTTACCGCGTGGAAGAAGCTTCTGACGCGGTATTCGTACTTTTAAATGAAAAGATGATAAAAGGGAAATTGTGATTGGTCATTTTGTCCAGTACCGTCGATCCTGACCAAAGAAAAAGATGGCGATCGTTCCGGGGCCTACGTGTGTGCCGGTGCAGATATCATAGTAACGTATGATGATTTCTTTTACAGGACATTTGGCGCGGATCGTGTCAGCGACAAACTGCGCATCCTCCGGGGCGTCACAGTGAGCGATAGCAACATATTCTTCTGATGGATTGGTTAGTCTGGCAATTGTATGATCGGCTAGCGCCTGTAAAGAGCGTTGGCGGCTGCGAACTTTCTCATGTACGACGATCTTGCCGAGCTCATTGCCCTTCAGAATGGGTTTTATGGAAAGAAGGCTGCCGATGGCGGCTTCCGCCGCAGAGATACGGCCTCCGCGTTTTAGATATTTCAGATCGCCCACGGTAAAGATCTGGTTCATGTTCATTTTTTCCCGTTCAAAATAGGCAAGGACTTCATCAATAGAAGAACCCTGTTCGCGCAACTCGGCGATCCGGATTGCCCAGATACCTTCCGCAAGGGAGGCGGATAATGTATCAATGACGGCGATACGCCGGTCCGGATATTTATCTTTCAGATCATCGGCTGCGATTCTGGCTGCCTGAGCTGTGCCGGAGATGCCGCTGGAAATGCTGACAAATATAATATCTTTGCCAGCTGCTAAAAACGGCTCGAAAGATTTAGAAAATTTGTCAGAATTGATTAAAGATGTGGAAACGGCGGCGCCATTTCTCATCTGATCGTAAAAATTTTTCCCTGTGGCGGCAAAATCCCTATTTTCGTCGTAACAGAGAAAATCTTTTCCGTTTATATTGACGGTATAAGAGACGATATGGATATGATATCTGTCAGTCAAATCCTTTGTCAGATTGCTGGCGGAATCGGTAATGATTTCATACAACATGGCTTGCAACTCCTTGAGAATGTAATATGGTATTTGATAATTGTAAAAATGCATGATGTAGTTATCAAAACTACATATTAAATATTTTATAACATAGTATTGAATACTATGTCAAGAGTAAATGGAGCCAAAACCGAAAATTATAGATAATTAGCTTGTTTTATGCAGAAGGATACAAATGATATGGTTTTTTCCGGTTTAGAGTTTATACTATATTTTTTGCCGATATTTTTGGCTGTATATTATATCATTCCACAAAACAGAAGTTTTAGCATTCCAGTAAAAAATTTTATTTTACTGGTGGGAAGCCTATGCTTTTACGCATTTGGCGAGCCAGTCTATGTTTTTCTGATGGCAGGCTCTGTCGTTATCAATTTTCTGTTTGCTCAGGGATTAGATTATTTGTATGGAAAGCCTGCTTATGTTAAATTAAGGAAGAAATTATATGTTTTTACGCTGATCTTTAATGTGGGGATCCTGTTTTTCTTTAAATATTGCGGATTCTTTGCCTTAAACATAAATATCCTTTTGTATAAGGTATTCCATATCACATGGATCACCCTGCCGGTCATTTCGGAAGAATCGCTGCCTCTACCCATCGGCATTAGTTTTTATACCTTTCAGATCCTTTCCTATGTGACCGACGTATATCGCCGCAGTTATCCGGCGGAGAAAAATTTTCTTCGTCTTGGAGCTTATATCACCATGTTTCCGCAACTTGTGGCAGGACCGATTGTAAAATATACAGAAGTGAAGAAACGGCTGATAAATCGCCGTACGACGATGGTCGGATTTGATCACGGATTGAAACTTTTCATTCTGGGGATGGGCTTCAAAGTACTGATTGCCAATCAGATCGGTATTCTTTGGACAGACATAGAACGGATCGGATATGAAAGCATTTCCACACCTCTTGCCTGGATGGGGGCGTGGGCATATTCGTTTCAGATCTATTATGATTTCTTTGGTTATTCCATCATGGCGGTGGGACTTGGAAAAATGCTGGGATTTTATCTGCCGGAAAATTTTCGGGATCCTTATGCTTCCAAAAGCGTGACAGAGCTGTGGCAGAAATGGCATATTACATTGGGCAGATGGTTTCGGGAGTATCTATACTTCCCGCTGGGCGGCAGTCGATGCAGCAGGATGCGCATGATCAGGAATCTTTTGGTGGTCTGGGCGGTGACCGGTTTTTGGCATGGGGCTGACTGGAACTTTATCTTCTGGGGACTGGGTTGGTTCGTCTTTATTATGCTGGAGAAGCTGTTCCTGAAAAAATATCTGGATTCGTCCAGAGTGCTGGGCAGATTTTATATGCTGTTTCTCATACCGGTATCGTGGATAATATTTGCCATTACGGAGCCTGACAGGCTTGCGATCTATCTGAACAGGATGTTCCCTTTTGTGAAAATGGATTATGTGCCAAACGTCAATCCGGAGGACTATCTTCGTTATGGAAAAACCTATGCGCTGTTATTTGCGGTATCGATTCTTATCTGTGTACCAAAGGTGAGAAAAAGCCTTATGCTGATCCAGAGGAGCAGATTTGGGACATTGGCGGCATATGTTATTTTTCTGCTGTGCCTATACTGTCTGGCTCTTGGAATGGATAATCCGTTCCTGTATTATAAATTTTAATGTTATCGTCTATGAATAATTTGAAGTTGGCGTTATAATATGAAGTAAAAAAATATAATTTTATAAATAAATTTTTTAAATTTATATTTTATACAAAGGTAAAATTTGAGCCAGAGCCTCAAATTGCTTTGATCGCAGATGAGAAACCGCATGCGCGGATTTCTCATCGCGTGTCATCGCAGTAAAACTGCTCTGACAAGGAGGATTTGTATGAATCAGAAAGGGAATTATGGAATTTCCCTTGGTATTTTGATCCTGCTCACGATATGGTTTCTACAGGGATATGGCATATGGGTCTCTAATATGGGCTATAGTAACCTTATGGTACAGGGCTATGGTGAGAAAGTAGCATTGGCAGTTTTAGCCATTCGGGATGGATTTGTTCCGTGGAACGTACTTCCTGGAGAATCATCGGAGACGGGCAGTTTTTACTATGGAGAAAATAGACTTAGTCATTCCTCCTATTTTGCTGCAGCAGGTTTTGCGGAAGAAATAGAACATTGGGGCTTGCAGGAGATTGTAGAACAGGAACGTATGACAAATGAACGTCGTCTGACGACGGAATATGTGACGGATCATCTGCTGCGTCATACCCTGCTGGAAGAAATGATAGAATATAATGACATGGCGGGGGTGTTCGGAGAGGAGGATTCCATTCCTTCTTTGGTATTTACAACGGTAGATGATTCGTATTTTGCAGATGCCGTTTTTATTGGTGATTCCAGAATGCAGGGAGTATATGAATATGCCGGAATGGAGGAGGCCGATTTTCTTGCTAAGGTGTCCATGACGATTTATAATATGATGAATACAAAAGTTTCTACAAATGGACATAATGAAACGATAAGGGAAGCGTTGACAAAGCGTCAGTATGGAAAGATTTATATCATGGTAGGTATAAATGAGCTAGGGACAGCCGATACGGAATATTTTATCCGGCACTATCAGGCTGTTTTGGAAGAGATCAGGACGTTGCAGCCTGATGCACTCATCGTGATTCAGGCGATCATGCATGTGACCGGTGAAAAGGACAGAGAGGATCCTATTTTTAACAATACGAATATCAATGAACGCAATGAGGCGTTAAAAGAACTTGCTAATGGACAAAATATTTTTTATATTGACGTCAATGAGGTTTATGATGACGAGAACGGTAATCTCAGGCGAGAAATGTCGGCGGATGATGTCCATCTTTTGGGCAACTGCTATGAGCTTTGGCATACATTTTTTTTAGAGCATGGGATTGTATATGGAAGCTTTGGGGAAGAATAAATTCAAACGGGAGGATGGAATGGTGAAAAGATGTTGCGTTATATTGTCGCTGATGCTATGTCTTGTGACGGTGTGTTCCTGTAATAAAACGGATGCTGATAATCCGCCGATGACTGTATCGCAGGAGATTGCCGCAGGAATTTCAGAAAATATCGTGCCGGCGGAGGCGATGGAATATTCTTTGTTATCCTATCCGGTTCCGGCGGGATTTGTGCCAGCCAGTGATAACACGGACATGCAGGCAATTTATGTCAGTGAAACACAGCAGGATTTTTCGTATATCAGTTATATTAGGCAGACAAATGATCATATGGTGGACTATATGAATATGACTGCCGAGAATTATAAAAATATGTTTGCTTTAAGTCTGGAAACGGAAATCGGTCTGGAAGAATGTACCCAAGAGGAAAAAGACGGCTGGCAGCAGGTAGAGCTGATCCTGACTTATGAGAAAGATGGAATTTCTTGTAAGACATGGCAGTATTATTATATTACGGACAAATTTATTTTCAGCATAGCTTATGTCCAGGCGGGAGACGCTGATTGGGAAAATGCATTTTTGGAGGCTGCGGCACAGACGATACCTAAGAGTATTGTGGAGTCGGCGTCAGGAAACTGACAGTGGTAATTTATTCCAATGAATGTTATACTTAAACTGAAAATTTATGATATAAAAAAGGAGAATATCTAGTATGTCACTCAAACCTACATTAGTTATTTTGGCGGCAGGTATGGGCAGCCGTTACGGTGGATTAAAACAGATCGATCCGATCGATGAGAATGGACATAAGATCATAGACTTTTCTATTTATGATGCGATGCGGGCAGGCTTTGGAAAGGTCGTTTTTATCATAAAAAAGGAAACAGAACAAGACTTCAGAAGCTGCATTGGCGACGCGGTCAGTAGGAAAATACCGGTGGAATATGTATTCCAGAATCTACAGGACGTACCGGCGGGATTTTCTATTCCGGAAGGCAGAGTAAAGCCGTGGGGGACGGCACATGCGGTTCTGGCGTGCAGAGATGCGGTGAAAGAGCCATTTGCAGTCATCAATGCGGACGACTATTATGGTGTGAGTGCCTATCAGTCTTTATATGATTATTTGACTAATGTACCGGAGCAGGAGAAAATGCCGTTTTGTATGGTAGGTTATAAGCTGCAGAATACTCTGACTGAGTATGGTTCTGTGGCAAGAGGATGCTGTCAGATGGATGCTGCCGGATATTTGGAGACGATCGTAGAGCGTACTAAGATCATTAAGACAGAAGATGGAGCCTCTTATTCTGAGGACGACGGTGCAACATATCATCCACTTCCGGAAAATATGTTGGTTTCTATGAACATGTGGGGCTTTACGCCCGGGATTTTTCAGGAGCTGCAGGCATCAATGGACCGTTTTTTTGCTTCTGAAGTAGAAAAAAATCCGCTGAAATCAGAATGTTATATTCCTATGGAGGTCGGCCGCATGATCAAGGAAGGAAAAGCAACAGTCAAGGTGCTTTCCTCCAAGGATCGATGGTTTGGGGTAACTTACAAAGAGGATAAACCGTTTGTCATGGAATCCATCAGGCAGTTGAGGGAGCAGGGGGTTTATCCGGATATTCTTTGGTAAACATTTTAAGCTTTATTAAAAATTTGTTGGGCGTGTTTTTCTAACCCCAACAGCAGAAGCATACCAAGGATTCCGCAGGAGATCAATTCGCCTGCACCGACGGTCAGCATAAAATAAGGAATAGAACCTTCCAGTTGATATGCAATGGACAGGACCCATGGTATGATTAGTGTATTGGAAATAATGGGAGAAAGTGGCGCAAGCCACTTTTTGCCTTTAAAAGAAAGTTTCCCTGCGGCATAAGTTCCGATCGCACCAAGAAGCGTAGCAATGCTTCCGAAGATGATATCCCAGATGATGGCGCCGGTTAAGAGATTGGCTAAAATACAGCCGATAAACAATCCTGGGATTGCCGCCGGTGTAAAGAAGGGAAGAATCGTAAGAGCTTCGGAAAAGCGGACCTGAATGGCCTGACTTGCCAGCCCGAGGCGGTTGGCAAGATCGGTCAATACGACGTACAATGCAGCAATCAAAGCTGCCTGTACAAGAAACAGTGTCTTGTTTGATGTTTTCATTTTTATGATCTCCTTAGTTTTGTTTTACGTGAGGATGGTTTCGAACTCACGGTGTTAGATTGAAAAATCAATGATTTTTCATAAACGAATTTTTTCGTTTTGCAATTATTGTGCCTGCGGCCCAAATCGCAGGTTGTGGAAAGGCATGGTTATTATTATGAATGATCAGCTTTATACTGATTAACCAACGTCTGGATACGCTCGCTGGGATTTAAAAAATCACTGATGGAAGCGTCGTGGTTCAAGGTATCGATCAGATAAGCGATATATTTGCTCATGTCGCAGGTTGCATACCACTGGCTGTCCAACAATTCAGGGGGCTGATAAATTAAGTTTGTGGTAAGGACTTTCGTAATCAGACCCTTATCGTAAGCCTCATCAAATTTCTTTAAGCCGTTGGTGAACAAACCGAAGGTGGCGAAGACGAAGATTCTGTTCGCATTGCGCGCTTTCAGTTCGGTAGCTACTTCAATTACGCTGTCGCCGGAAG
The DNA here is from genome assembly GCA_947174185.1 of uncultured Lachnospiraceae bacterium. GTDB lineage: Bacteria > Bacillota > Clostridia > Lachnospirales > Lachnospiraceae > NK4A136. Next base: position 28,499 of record CAMWHY010000002.1, read on the forward strand.
ATATCATATCGTCGATGATAATCATGTCTTTGCCGGCCACGCTGGTGCCGAGGAACTCATGGGCAACGATCGGGTTGCGTCCGTTGACGATCCTTGTGTAATCGCGTCTCTTATAAAACATACCCATATCAAGACCGAGTACGTTGGCAATATAGATAGCACGTCCCATACCGCCCTCATCGGGGCTGATCACCATCATGTGGTCAGAATCAAGCTTCAGGTTATCTACATTTTTGAGTAGTCCTTTGATAAACTGATAGGAAGGCTGCACTGTTTCAAATCCATTTAAAGGTATTGCATTTTGTACACGTGGGTCATGGGCATCAAAAGTAATAATATTATCCACGCCCATCTGTACCAGCTCCTGCAGTGCAAGTGCGCAATCCAAAGATTCCCTTGCACTCCTTTTATGCTGGCGGCTTTCGTACAAAAACGGCATAATGACCGTAATCCTTCTTGCTTTACCGCCGACGGCAGCGATGATTCTCTTGAGATCCTGATAATGATCATCGGGAGACATATGATTCTGTCTGCCAAACAGGGAATACGTCAGGCTGTAGTTTCCAACATCAACCAGTAGATAAAGATCGGTTCCTCTGACGGATTCCATAATAACGCCTTTGGCCTCGCCGGAGCCAAACCTTGGAACTTTGGCGTCCAGTATGTAGCTGTCCCGCTGATATCCTACAAAGGAAAGAGTATCTGCGTGGGCATGTTCTCTCTCAATACGCCATTTGACAAGGTATTGATTTACCTTTTCTCCAAGATGGCGGCAGCCCTCCAGTGGGATAATCCCAAGAGTGCCTACCGGAATCGTCTCCAGATTACGAACTTCCTGTTTACGCATTGGCATATGATGTGTTCCTCGCTTTCTGAATTTGCATTGTGAAATACCTATAAAATGTAATTGTTCAGTCGTTCCTTCTCTGTTGTATGCGAATATCTGTTCCTGTAAGTTTCAGAAATGCATAGTGCCTAAAAACGCGGGAAAACATACGGTCAGAGTAATGAGTCCTGATCTCATCCGGAGTTGTAAAATTGGTGGATATAATCACTGCTTTGCGGTTACACATGCGTTCATTTACAATATTGAACAGATGTGACTTTGTAAAATCCGTGGCATATTCCGCTCCTAGATCATCAATGATCAAAAGATCGGAATGATAGAGCGCATCAAGCAGTTGGTCCGACAGTTCTTTCGTATACATTTTGGATGAAATACTTTCAAAAAGTCTGATGGCACTGAAATAAATTACAAATTTGCCCTGGTCAATCAGTTCTTTTGCAACACAGCCGGAGAGAAAAGACTTTCCCGTACCTACTGTACCATAAAAGAGGAGATTTTGGTAGTCTGAATCGAAGTTATTTATGAATTTTTTACAAGTTTCTACAGCATTTTGAAACAGCGCCAGATCATCACCCTGATAATAATCATAGGAAAGATGGGAAAAATTGTTGGTTTCAAGGAGATCTCGTATCTGGGAGGCATCATATAACAGTTCAACCTCCAACCTGCGAAAGCAGGAACATTTTCTGCCGTCTATATATCCGGTATCCTGACAGGCATCACAGGTATAGTGCGGTTCCAGATAATCCTTGGGATATCCTGCGTCTGTAAGGAGCTGTAGTTTATACGATTTCATATTCTCCAGCTTCTGATGAAGCGCATCCAGCAATTCTTTTCGGGACAGCTGCCGGTTGCTCTGCGGATCAAGAAGTATGTGGGCATGCTCCATGGAAGTAGAAATGATCTTTTGATCAAGTTCCTGAAATTCGGGAATCTTCTGATAGACTTCCGTCTTGCGCTGCTCCAGCTGATAATCATTTTCCGCCCGCCGTTTTTCGTAGGTGCGGCTGATAAAGTTATATTGCTGATTGGTTAAAGGCATAGAAAACCCCTTTCTATGGTTTAATTACCGGCCAACGCTTTTTTTACTTTCTCTAACGCCACAGCTTCCAACTCGGCAAAGTCATAGTCGTGCTGTTCAATATTGCAGAAGGAACCGGATGGTTTCTTCGGGGCTGCGTAGGCGGACTGACGGGCAGTATTGATCTTGGATTTCCGGGCTGCTTCAGCAGTATTTAATTCCTTTAGGGACCGGATGTTGTCATTTTGCCAGGATTCCAGAATGGAGTTGGCATAGGAAAAACGGTTTGTGTCCGTCTTCATGACAGTGCGGTTGCAGGCTTCTTCAATCAGTTCCATGGGATAAGCACATTCCATGATCCAGCGGTTGATATATTCCTGCTCTTTTTTTGCGGGAAGTCCCTGCTTCCCAAGCAGCTTCATGATCTCAATGCTGGTATTTTGGCTGGCAGCGGAGCGTTGTGCCTGTTGGAAGGATTTTGCCTGTTTGATATTGACGATGCCTTCTTCATACCAGCGGATGGCAGTCTGTTCTATGGCGCGGAAGCTTTTCTGGCCTTGTCCGATACAGTATTGCAGAAGGTAATCCGTCAGATCCAGTCCAAAACCAAGACGGTCGTAGATAAACAGCAGCGTCTTGATTTCCGGTCCGCTGATAGTGCGTTTGGTGTATTGCTGCGCAGCAAAAAGGAGCTGTCTGCTTTCGGGATTTTCCTGAAAAGCGGCAATATCTTCTAAAGTATAAGCATTTTTTTCGGCAGTATAATCCAAAGGAACCGACTTTGGTTTGTCGGGGACAATTTCCAAAACAGGAGGAGCTGCCGCGGCTTCCGTCAAGGAGGAGTTGCACAGCCGAATGCCGGTAATGTTCTGGCGGCAGTCATAATCAATAGAAAGCAAATGCAGTTTTTCCCAATAAGAAAGCGCACGGACAATATCTTTCTCCGTGTGATTAAACTTATCCGCTATTTCCGTAATATCAGTAGGAAGGTTGGCGCTGACCATGCGGAGCAGATAAAGATATACTTTGATCTGTGCATCGTTGGCATCCTTCATGTACTGATCGATGAAACGATTAGATAACACCGTGTATCCGTCAGAGGAATCCGATGTGATGTTTAATGGTATCATGTTTACTCTCCATGCGATAACTTCCAAAACTGGAAGTCCGGTAACGATTTCTGTATGAAAATTATATCACATCGAAAGAAAAAATCAATAGCTGCAAATTGGCGGAAAGCCTTATTTTATGGGGTTTTCAAGGGAATGTGGATATTGTGGATATTGTGAATTGGGCATCGACATAATATGTAGAATTTTGGCGATGGATGCCTGTTTTCCAAAGAATAATTCAATTTGTTTTTTGGGAGGATTCAATGTTATGTAAATAAAAATATCCACATTTTTATCCGTCGCAATGGACGTTTAAAGATGTAGATATTGTGGAAAAGTTATTTGCCGAGAAGAGATTCGCCGATTTTAACTACATCACCGGCTCCCATAGTTATCAACAGATCGCCTTCGCTGCAATTTTGTAAAATAAAATTTTCAATGTCATCAAACAGAGGATAATAGTAACATTCTGTTCCCAGAGCATCCAGTTTACTTTTTAAATCTTTTGAAGAGATACCGATGGTGTTTTTCTCTCTTGCCGCATAGATATCGGTCAGGATAACCAGATCCGCCATGGAGAGCGTCTCTGCAAAATCATCTAAAAATGCATTTGTGCGCGTATAAGTGTGCGGCTGGAAAACGCATACAAGCCGTTTGTGAGGGTAGGCTTTCGCTGCGTCCAGAGTGGCGCGGATCTCAGTGGGATGGTGTGCATAATCGTCAATGATCGTAATGCCGCCGAGATCACCTTTGTGTTCAAACCGCCGATCAGTTCCGCTAAAAGAGGACAACCCTTTTTTAATTGTTGCCATGTCAAATCCTAAGAGTTCCGACAGAGCAATGGCTGACAGGGAATTGTATACATTGTGGACGCCGACAACGGAAAGCTGTATGGTTTCGGGCTCACTGTCCGGACGGTGGAGGACATAGGAAACGCAGCCATTTTCTGAAAATGCAATATCAGACGGATAATAGTCGCTTTGGCTGGTGCTACCAAAAGTGATAATTCTGCAGGGAAGTCCTTCCGTGATCTCATCAAGTCGTTCGATATCTCCATTGATGATCAGCGCACCGTCTGCTGGTAGAAGCGATGCAAAACGATGGAAGGAATTGCGGATATCATTGATATCCTTAAAAAAGTCCATATGGTCTTCTTCTATATTAAGTATGATAGCAAGCTTTGGGAAAAAGCTTAAGTAGCTGTTTGTGTATTCGCAAGCTTCCGTAACAAAATATTCCGAATGCCCTATCCGTAGGTTGCCGCTGATGGTTTTTAAGATCCCTCCAATGGAAAGTGTGGGGTCCGTGTCCGCGGTAAGAAGAATTTCCGAGACCATGGAAGTTGTTGTTGTCTTCCCGTGAGTGCCGCTGATGGCGATAGGGATTTGATAGTTTAGCATGAGCTGTCCCAACAGTTCAGCACGGCTTAGAGAAGGAATGTTACGTTGATGGACTTCAACAAGCTCAGGATTATCTTCCCGGATTGCAGCAGTATATACGACAAGATTTATGCCGTCCTTGATATTGTCGGCGCGCTGTCCATAATATATGGTAGCTCCAAGAGATTCCAGATGCTCCGTCAGGGGAGAGGACTGACTGTCGGAGCCGCTGATTGTAAATCCTCTGGATAAAAGAATCTCCGCCAAACCGCTCATGCTGATGCCGCCGATTCCGATGAAGTGAACATGGATGGGACTTTTAAAATCAATTTGGTACATAGTGCAGATATGCTCCTTCTTGCTATATTCTTTACATGATCATTATATTCTTGAAATGGTATTTATTGCCTGAACGATGATCTGGACCATCGCTATCATTTATTATACTCGTAAAAAAAAGGATGTAAAGTCAATCCGATGAAAACGTAAATGGGAGATAAAGTTAAAAGTAACAATTTTTCTTCGCATAATTTGTGTTTATTAGACAATTTGTATATGTATAGATAGTGGTGACAAACTCGTGGTGTAGAATGCAAATTTGGCAATATTCACAAAAATTGGACAACACTTTATGGCAAAATAATGCAAAATAAGTATGAAAAATGTGGATATAATTATGTAAAACTAACAAAAAAAATTACAAACTGAGAAAATATTTTTTAAAAAATATTCACTTTCACAAAAAGCTATGTTATAATGGAAAAGGTAATTACTGGTAAGAAATTTATAAAATGGTTAGGGTTACAAATTTACTATGACAGAGGTGATGACATGATCAAGAAAGAAATGATTGCCATGTTGCTTGCCGGCGGTCAGGGCAGCAGATTGGGCGTACTGACAAGGAAGATGGCGAAACCGGCAGTTTCTTTTGGCGGAAAGTACAGAATCATTGATTTTCCGTTGAGCAACTGTATTGATTCAGGCGTTGATACAGTAGGCGTGCTGACGCAGTATCAGCCGCTTCGACTGAATACGCATATCGGTATCGGTATTCCGTGGGATCTGGACCGTAATATCGGCGGTGTGACAGTGCTTCCTCCGTACGAGAAGAGTACGAACACAGAGTGGTATACCGGAACAGCGAACGCAATTTATCAGAATATTGCATATATGGAAAGCTTCAATCCTGAATATGTGCTGATCTTATCAGGCGACCATATCTATAAGATGGATTATGAGGTTATGCTGGATTTCCACAAGGCGAATGGCGCAGAGGTAACGTTGGCGGTTATGCCGGTTCCCCTTGAGGAAGCAAAACGTTTTGGTATTGTAATTACGGATGATAATCACAAGATCGTTGATTTTGAGGAAAAACCGGAACACCCGCGCAGCAATCTGGCTTCTATGGGTATCTATATCTTCACATGGAAGACATTGAAGGAAGCGTTGATCGCCAAGGCGGAACAGCCGGCGCTTGACTTTGGTAAGCATGTTATTCCTTACTGCCATCAGAAGCAGGCTCCGATCTATGCTTATGAGTACAATGGATACTGGAAGGACGTTGGAACTCTTCATTCTTATTGGGAAGCCAATATGGAATTGATCGACATCGTTCCGGAGTTTAATCTTTATGAAGAATATTGGAAGATTTATACCAAGTCAGACGCACTGCCGCCGCAGTATATTTCAGCAGACAGTGTGGTAGAGCGAAGTCTGATCGGCGAAGGCGCAGCGATCTATGGCGAGGTGTATAACTCCATCATCGGATGTAATGTTGAGATCGGAGAAGGCACGATCGTACGGGATTCTATCATTATGAATGAGACGGTGATTGGCGCTCATTGCGAATTAAATAAGACAATTATAGCAGAGAATACTACGATAAAAGATAACGTCCAGACCGGTATTGGCGAGGAAGTGGATAATGAAACAGATCCGCATATATACAATCATGGACTTGTCTGCATCGGAGAACATACCACGATTCCTGCAGGCGTTACGATCGGTAAGAATACGGTTGTATTTGGTGAGACGGATGCATCCGATTATCCTGATCAGACCCTTGCCAGTGGTAAATCTCTGATAAAGGAGGGCGATAAAGCATGAGAGCGATGGGTATCATTTTAGCCGGCGGCGGCGCAAAACAGAGCAGAATGGGAGAACTTGCCGGCAGACGAGCCGTGGCTGCAATGCCGATTGCGGGCAGCTATCGAAGCATTGATTTTTCACTTAGCAATATGACAAACTCCCATATCCAGAAAGTTGCAGTCCTGACACAGGATAATGCGAGAAGTTTAAATGAACATCTGAGTTCCTCCAAATGGTGGGATTTCGGCAGGAAGCAGGGCGGTCTGTATGTATTTACACCGACCAGAACGGCAGAAAACAGTGACTGGTATCGTGGTACGGCGGATTCTATTGCGCAGAATCTGGAGTTTTTGAAGGACAGCCATGAGCCTTATGTGGTGATCGCATCTGGCGACTGTGTTTATAAGATGGATTACAATAAGGTGCTGGAGTATCATATTGAGAAGAAAGCTGATATTACGGTTGTATGTAAGGAATTTGGCAATGAAGTCAATGTTGAGCGATTCGGCTGTGTAAAGACAGACGAAGATGGAAGGATCCGGGAGTTTGAGGAGAAGCCGGTTAAAGCAAACTCGCACACGATTTCCTGCGGTATCTATGTGATACGTCGGAGGCAGTTGATCGAGATGATCGAAAAGGCTGCCGGAGAAGGACGGTATGATTTTGTAAATGATATTCTGATCCGTTATAAAGACTTGAAGAGGATCTATGCGTACAAGATGACGGATTACTGGAAGAATATCTCTACAGTTCAGGATTATTATGATACCAACATGGATTTCCTGAAACCGGAAATAAGAAATTATTTCTTTAAGCAGTATCCGGATATTTATTCCAAAATTGATGATCTTCCGCCTGCAAAGTACAATGTGGGAGTACAGGTACGCAACAGTCTGATTTCCAGCGGAAGCATTATCAACGGAGAAGTTGAAAACTCAGTCATTTTCAAGAAGGTATTTGTAGGGAATAACTGTACTATAAAAAATTCTATCATCTTAAATGATGTATATATTGGGGATAACACGCATATTGAAAACTGCATCGTGGAGAGCCGTGATACAATACGTGCAAATTCATTCCACAAGGGAGAGGACGGAATCAAGGTAGTAGTAGAGAAAAACGAAAGATATGTCATCTAAAGATGGAACATCAAAAGATAAACCATCTTTGCTAGTAAGGGGGTAAGCGGATATGACAATAACCGATGTTAGGGTTCGCAAAGTTGAAAGAGAAGGGAAGATGAAAGCCGTTGCTTCTATCACGATTGAGGGTGTGTTTGTAGTGCATGACATCAAGATCATTGAGGGAGACAGGGGATTATTTATCGCTATGCCTAGTAAGCAGGCGCAGGATGGTACTTATCGGGATATTGCTCATCCGATTACCACAGAGACCAGAGAGATGATACAAAACATGGTAATTAGTAAGTACAATGAAGCGCTGGCAGAAGAGTGATTACAGATTAGTTTTGCCGGAGCAATGCGGAGGGCTGCCAAATGGCAGCCCTTTCTTTTATGTGATTTCGGGTAAATTATTTATAGATATACAGCTCGGTTTATGCTAATATAAGTAAAGTATAAACGCCCCATAAACGATATGAGGCAATGCCCGCGGCATAGCACTAAAGTGCATTAAGATTCGCAGGTTATGGAAAGGTATGGTTACTCGTATGTATATTATAGCGGGCTTGGGGAATCCGGGCGGTCAGTATCGTAATACAAGGCATAACATAGGATTTGCGGCGGTCGATTGCCTTGCAGGTCAGTATCAGATCGATATTGGCGAGGTCAAACATAAAGCGTTATCCGGCAAGGGAAGGATCGGTAGTGAACGCGTGGTTCTTGTAAAACCCATGACATTCATGAATCTGAGCGGGGAAGCGATACGTCAGATTACGGATTATTATAAGATCGACGTGACGGAGGAACTGATCGTGATCTATGACGATATCAGTCTGCCGCCGGGGCAGCTTCGGGTGCGGAAGAAAGGAAGCGCAGGCGGACATAACGGGATCAAGAATATCATTGCGCAGCTTGGTACGGAGGAATTTAAGAGGATCAGGATCGGCGTAGGTGAGAAGCCGGGAGGCTATGATCTGGCGGATTATGTGCTGGGACATTTTTCTAAAGAAGAAAGCGTGCTGATGGAAGAAAGCTGTCAGCGGGCGGCGGAGGCAGTATGCATGATCATAGAGCAGGACATTGATGCCGCGATGAATGCATATAATAAGAAAGTTTAATGAACATATCAATTTATTAGCTGCAACATGGAGGCTGACTATGGAATTGCTTCATTTTCCGCTGCAGGGTGCGGAATGGTATCTGCGTATGCAGGAACAATTATATAAGGATCGTGTCCGTATTGCGGTAGGAGGCTGCGTGGATGCGCAGAAGCTCCATCTGATCTCTGCATGCAACGCATCATTTCAGACAGGGCTCATCATTACCTATAGCGAACTGCGGGCCAGAGAGATTTATGAGGAGTACCGCTTCTATGATAAGAACGTCTATCTGTATCCGGCAAAGGATCTGATCTTTTATCAGGCGGATGTGAACGGCAAGCAGATGGTGATTGACAGGATGCGGGTATTCAGGGCGATCCTTTCCGGCGAACAAATGGTGATCGTTACCACATTTGATGCGCTGATGGAGCCGGTTTTGCCCAAGGAAGTGCTGGAGGATCATGTAATTACCATAGTAAAGGGCGGTATCGTGGAAGAGAAGGCAGTTGCGCTCAAACTGACCGCCATGGGATATGAGAGAAATTATCAGGTAGAGGGACCTGGTCAGTTTTCTATCCGTGGCGGTATCATCGATATCTTTGATCTGACCCAGGAGAATCCCTGCCGTATTGAGCTGTGGGGAGATGAGGTGGATTCTATCAGAAGCTTTGACGTTTTAAGTCAGCGTTCCATAGAAACGCTGGATGAAATTGCAATCTACGCTGCGACGGAGATGATCCTTTCAGGAACACAGAAGGCAGAGGGTTTTCATAAGATCGAAGCAGATGCTAAACAATTGATGGAGCGTTACAGGGCAGAGTTTAAGACGGAAGAAGCGCACCGGACCGGCCTCCTGTTGAAGGATCTGGAACACCAGCTTCTGGAAATGGATCAGATGACCAATCTGGAAGGATATATCCATTATTTTTATCCGGATACAATCACGTTTTTAAAATTGTTTGATAAGAAGCAGCTCTGTGTTTATCTGGATGAGCCGGCGCGGATCAAGGAACATGCGGCGGCTGTAGAGCTTGAGTTTCGCGAGAGCATGATGCATCGTCTGGAAAAGGGATACATCCTGCCTGGACAGATGAATATCCTAAGGGGAGCGGAGGAGACGATTGCGGAGCTTTCGGGAAGACGCAGTATCTCATTTTATGGATTGATGGGAAGTGATGGGCTTTTCGATTATGATGATTCTTATACATTAAATACAAGGAGCGTGCCATCTTATCATGGCAGTTTTACAGGTCTTTTGGAACATCTGACAGGCCTGAGAAAACAGGGCTACCGGGTGGTCATCTTATCTACCTCCAGAACCCGTGCGCAGCGTCTTGCGAAAGATATTACGGAAGAAGGCGTGGTTGCCAGTTATACGGAAAATGGGGAAAAGAAACTGCAGCCGGGCGAGATCGTCACATATTATGGAAGGCTCAGGACGGGATATGAGTATCCGGGACTGAAGTTTACGGTGATTGCCGAGACGGATATCTTCGGGCAGGAGGTTAAAAAGAAGAAAAAGCGTGTTAAATACACCGGCGGGACGAAGATCCGCAGCTTTGATGAGCTGCATGTAGGCGATTACGTAATCCATGAGGATTATGGGATCGGCATCTACCGGGGCATTGAGAATATCGAGGTTGCGCATGTGCGCAAGGACTATATGAAGATAGAGTACCGGGATGGCGGCATCCTTTATGTCTTGGCGACTGCACTGGATATCATCCAGTTTTATGCCGACCGCGATGCGAAAGCGCCGAAGCTGAACAAGCTGAATACCCAGGAATGGAAAAAGACCAAGGCAAAGACAAAGTTAGCTGTCGGCGAAGTCGCAAAGGAGCTGGTGTCATTATATTACAGGCGTCAGCAGAAGACAGGATACTGTTATTCCAAGGATACGGTATGGCAGAAGGAATTTGAGGAGATGTTTCCCTATGAGGAGACGGAAGACCAGTTAAATGCTATCATAGCTGCCAAAGACGACATGGAAAGCAACAAGATCATGGACCGTCTGATCTGTGGGGATGTGGGCTTTGGTAAGACAGAGATTGCGATCAGGGCGGCATTTAAGGCGGTGCAGGAGGGCAAGCAGGTTGCGTATCTGGTGCCGACTACGATCCTTGCACAGCAGCATTTTAATACCTTTCTTGGACGGATGAAGGAGTATCCGGTCAGGATAGATATGCTTTCACGTTTTTGTACGGCAAAAGAGATCCGGACGACTTTATCTGATTTGAAAAAGGGCCTGGTGGATATTGTGATTGGAACACACCGGCTGCTTTCTAAGGATGTGGAATTTGCGGATTTGGGACTCCTGGTCATTGACGAGGAGCAGCGTTTTGGCGTGACGCATAAGGAAAAGATAAAACAAATGAAGGAAAATGTCGACGTGCTTACCCTGACGGCGACACCGATTCCCAGAACTTTGCACATGAGTATGATCGGCGTGCGCGATATGAGCGTTTTAGAGGAAGCGCCTCAGGACCGTCTTCCGATCCAGACATATGTGATGGAGTACAATGAAGAAATGGTTCGGGAAGCAATCGTACGGGAGCTGGCAAGGAAAGGACAGGTATATTATGTCTTTAACCGTGTGGAGGGGATCGAAGAAATGACGAATAAGATCACTAAGCTCGTGCCGGAGGCAAGGGTCGCATTTGCCCATGGTCAGATGAAGGAGACAGAACTGGAAAATATCATGATGGATTTTATCAAACAAAAGATAGATGTTCTTGTTTCGACTACGATCATAGAAACAGGACTGGACATCCCTAATGTCAATACGATGATCATACATGATTCTGATACCTTCGGACTCTCGCAGCTTTATCAGCTCCGGGGAAGGGTAGGACGTTCCAATCGGACTTCCTATGCGTTTCTGATGTACCGGAAGGATAAGCTGTTAAAGGAAGTTGCAGAGAAAAGACTGACAGCGATCCGTGATTTTACGGAGCTTGGCAGCGGCTATAAGATCGCCATGCGCGATCTGGAGATCCGAGGGGCGGGAACCTTGCTTGGAAAACAGCAGCATGGGCATATGCAGGCGGTTGGTTATGATCTGTACTGTAAGATGCTGGAGGAAGCGGTCAGAGAGGAGCAGGGATTGGAAAAGGTTTCTGATACCGCAGTCTCCATCGATCTGGATGTGGATGCATATATTCCGCAGGAGTATATTGTCAATGAGGTGCAGAAGCTGGATATCTATAAGCGGATTGCATCGGTGCGCAGCGAGGCGGACTGCGATGAGATGCGTGACGAACTGCGCGACCGCTTTGGCGCAGTGCCTGATCAGGCGGAAAATCTTCTGCGGATCGCCTGGCTTAAAGTGATGGCGGGAGAGCTTTATATTACAGAGATTCGCGGAAAGGCGGGCAGGGTGCGTATCATTATGCAGCAGAAGGCTCCGGTTACGATTGAAGAGATTCCGGTTCTGCTCAATGAATATGCAGGCGATCTGAAGATGCAGCCGCAGGGGCTTCCGGAGTTTATCCTGACCTATGAGATCGACGGACTTGTGGAAAAGGATGAAAAGCTTTTATTAGACCAGACGGAGCGGCTTCTGCAAAATATGAGGATGTTGTATTCCGGGCGGAAGGTAGCTGAAATATAATATTTTCTTCTGATATGGAAAAAAATAGAAAAAATGTAAAATTATTAACTTTATGCTGAAAAGTATGCTATACTGAATATATTATACAAAACAGATGATCGAATACAGACCGGACGAAGGGGTTGTTTCGAGGCAGCCTGTTATCAAAAAGGTGGGAGGATAGAGATGGACAGTATGGATAATATGAAAGATTGTCCTCAATGTGGAGGTAAAGTTCAAAGTACAGCTAAGTTTTGCGGGAATTGCGGATATCGTTTTCCGGTAGAGGAGACAGTGCAATCGCCTGTGAAAACAGATTCTATTGGTGAGGTGAAGATTCCTGCGCCGCCAGCGATCGAAAGTTTTGTCACACCGACGCTGGAGCCGCCGACAAATAGCGGTCTTGGGGTGTCTACACCGGAGCAGCCGACAAATAACAGTCTTGAGGCAACGACACCGGAGCAGCCGACAAATAACAGTCTTGAGGCAACGACACCGGAGCAGCCGACAAATAACAGTCTTGAGGCAACGACACCGGAGCAGCCGGTAAATAACAGTCTTGAAACCTCTACACCGGAGCAGCCGATAAATAGCGGCCTTGGGGTGTCTACACCAGAGCAGCCGACAAATAGTGGGCTTGGAGTGTCTATGCCGGCACAGCCGATGAATGGGAGTCTTGGAGCGTCTACGCCGGTACAGCCGATGAATGGAGATCTTGGCACACCGACGCCGGTACAGTCTGCAAGCGGAAGTTTTGGAACATCAACTTATACACAGCCCTCCTATCCGCCATATTCTCCGGTGCAGCCGCCGCAGAAGAAAGGCAAAGGCGGTCTGATCGCACTCCTTTCTATACTGGGCGTACTGGTGCTGGCGGCGACTGTTCTTGTTTTGGGAGTACTGCTTGGATGGTTCAAGAAGAAAGAGATTGAACTTTCAGATTCGAAAGTTACCGTAGTTGTGGATGAAGAGGTTACTATAGAAGTCGAAAATTACAAAGAGATTGGTGAACCCGAACTGACGGCCACCGTTCAGGAGGGGAAGGAAGATTATATAGAGGTAGAAGTAAAGGATGAGGAGATCATTATTACCGGTATTGAAGAAGGTAAGAACATTACTGTGACGATCTCCGCAAAGGGTTGTGAGGATGCTTCCTTTAAGGTTACGGTAGAAGAACCTGAAGAAGTAGTGGAAGTGGAACTGAGCGGAACGGCATGGAATGCGGAAGGTTTCCGGTATTACTTCCTGGAAAATGGAACAATGTATATGATCAGTGAAGAACAGGAAGATTATATCAAGGGGACATATACGGTCAGCAGCATCACACAGGAAAAAGCGGAAAATTATTCCGGAGGCGAAGATATTCTTAATAATAGTATTTCTGGAGGCGATTATTTCCTGGTAGAAGTGGATGTTGAACTGGAATTATATTATGGCAACGAATACCAAGAAGACGATTATTATCTGATTGTTTGTACGGATGGAAGAAACTGTGCAATTTATGATTCCGGCTGGGATTATGTGATGGTAGGAACTTCTACGAATATGGAGAGTGATCTGGACAGCTACTTTGAGGCAGCTTTATCTGGCGATCCTTCCGGAAGCGTTGTTGTGGGAAGCGTTCAGGGGATCAGTTTTGGAGCTCCCATTAATGTGAAGGAGACCTGGCATATTGCAGAATATAAATCTAACAATGGTGATATCCTGATCTTTAAAAAGGACGGAAATCTTTGGGGCATCAATGAAAATGGCGGCAATGCAGTACAGCTCACATCGCTGGGAGAAGGAATGCAGGTTACAATTTTTGCGGTCTATAAGGATTACCTTTTCTATGGCGTTGGTCAGAAAGAGGAAGGGGGAGAGGCAGTCTTTTATGCCGATACGGAAGCGTTTTATAAGGTCGATCTGACGAATGATGATGTCGAGATGATTTCTGATGATATTGCGCTCAAAGATTTTGTCATTTACGATGACTATATTTATTACACGGATTATTCCACATTATATAAAATGGATTTCGAGGGCAATACAGAGACGTTGTATGATTATGGCGTGTTTACGTTTGAAGTGTCTGACGAGTATATCTTTGTATTTGATGGATATGAGTGGGAGGTAGTCGATCCGGACGACGGAACAGATTATGGTTATATGACGATCACGAATGGAGAATATGAGGCGGACGTTGTCAGATATGAGGATGAAATGATTTTCTTTACTGCTTATAATTATGATGATTCCAATATTTATCTGTATGCTATGGATTATGATGGCAATGTCACACAGATCGGCGATGCTGACTGGGGTGAGTCATGGGATACCTATAACGTCGCTTTTGACGGCAAGTATGTCATTTATACGGTAAATGGCGGTGAAATGATCGTGAAGACAGATATTTCGAGTGGTAAGTATGAGACAATGTCTTTATCGGATTACGATTACTATTATGCTACCGGTATGGTGCAGTGTGGTGATGATATCTATCTGTATGCACGGGATAATAATGGCAATGCGTATTATCTGGAATTGGATGCGGATGATCTTTCCGTAGAGGAGATTCCGGGAGTAACTGCACAATAAGTACTTTAAAGTGTTACAATATAGAAATGACCGGACTTAATTCCCATGGAAAAGTCCGGTCATTTTTGTGCTGCAATAAAATATGTCCCTGCTATAATGTATTCACCATTAATTTAACGAATTCTTTACCTGTAGGAGTAAGATCCTCCTCTGTAAACCCGGAGGTTTTGTTGCAGGTGGAGACAATGATCGCTGAAGTTTCATCCTTATTTGACAGATTCCACATAATATAGCTGATGCCGTGGCGGTTCAATGTACGAAGCCATAGATTCGTTTCTTCCAGATTAATGGCACCGGCGCCGTCGGCAGCGCATATGCCGAATTCAGTTACAAAGATAGGAAGCCCGTCCTGAATAGCTTTCTCCATAATGGAACGGAGTTCATTTTTATGAGTATCCGCATAAAAATGAAGCGTATAGATCAGGTTATCATAGGAAAGCGGAGCCGCGGCCGCCTCATCCACACGCTGTGACCATATAGGTGTACCAACAACGATCACCTTGTCTTTATCGATTGCTTTGATTGCGGGAATAACAGTATCAGCATATCTGCAGATATCTTTCCATGTGGTGTCGCCATTTGGTTCGTTGCATATTTCATAGATAATATGGTCATAATCCTTTAAGACAGGGCACATCTTTTGAAAAAAGTGTACCGCCATGTCGCTATAAGTATTGGGATCCGGATCTAACAGGCAGTGCCAGTCGATGATCAGATAGATGCCTAATTTGGCAGTAATCTCAGCTGCCTTTTGAATTAAGGCTTCCAGAAATTCCCGATGTGCATCGTCTCCGGTGGCATACCCCTGAAATCCGTCGGCATCTCCGGAATACATGGCAAGGCGGAAGACATTGATCTTCCATTCGTCCACCATCTGGGTAATAGCCGCTTCATTAACAAATTCCGGATAGTTGGAAAGATTGTGGGTGCTTAGACCCCGAAGCTGGCAGGGATTATTGTGTTCATCCAGAAGCTGCGTCCCTTGAACATGGAGTTTTCCATGTAGTCCGAATGGGGTTGCCGTGTTGTTCCGTATCGTTACACAAGTGGTCATAATAGTATCCTTTCTTGGAGATATATTTGCTATGATAAACTATTTGGAATCTCTGTTTCTACCTATAACTAATATTGCGCAAAATAGCGATAATACTTTACAATATATAATAAATTATATAAGGGAGTTTTGCAACTAAAAAAGCTGGAAATTCATATTATTTTCCGTTATAATAGATGTGGCTTTCGGACGGTAGGCCGTGTGAAGCGGCAGGTTTGTCAGACAGCGACAGAAAGGCAGGGCATCAATAACAGCAATGATAAAATATATTCCGGAAGGAAAAATATGGCGTTTGATTTCTATTATCCTATATGCGGTATTTTATTTGAGTATTTTTTTTAGTCTGGAAAACAGGACGTTAGAGTCGTATCATATTATAGAATGTGGGATTGACAGGATGATCCCATATTGCGGTATTTTTATCGTGCCATATCTGATATGGTTCCCATATCAGTTTGCTCTTCTTGGATATTTTTTTATGGTAGGGTTGGATCATAAGGAATTTTACCGATTCATGTTATATATCTGTGGCGGGATGACCTGTTTTCTTCTAGTGTCATGGTTATATCCGAACGCATTGGAGTTGCGGCCGGCATTGCCGCCAGATGGTACTGTCTTTGACCGTATGGTGCAGGGATTATACCTGATTGACACGCCGACCAATGTTCTGCCCAGTATTCATGTGTTTAATTCTGTTGTATTTCATATCACATTTTGTCGGGGATTGGAGCGGGGAACCGGGCTTGGATGGAAGCGGCTGTCTCTTGCGCTGATCACCCTGATCATTATATCAACAGTATTGATCAAGCAGCATTCTGTGATCGATCTCGTACTCGGATTTGTAATGGCGGGGATCGGGTATCTTTTGATCTATCAGCGGATGCTCCGTCGGGTTGTTCTGGCGAGACTGGCAAAGCAGAGTTATCCGGTTGCATGATATTTTTTGATAGGTAATTATGGAACAATAGCTTTATAAATATTTGTTCCATAGGCTTGCTCGTGAGGTTTACATAACTCGAAGTTTGAACATCTATGTTCCAAAAATGATTGCATTTATGCTTTTTTTGGAACATAGATGTTCAGACAAAGAGTTATGTAAGCCGAATAAAACTGTTTTGCTATGATCCGAAAATTTTATGATACAAAGTATAAAGGAGGAAAATTTTAATGAGTACAAATGTTACAGATGAGGTAAGGTATATCGGAGTCAATGATCATGAGATCGACTTATTTGAGGGACAGTACATAGTGGAGAATGGAATGGCGTACAATTCGTATGTGATTCTGGATGATAAGATCGCGGTCATGGATACTGTGGATCAGAATTTCGGAGAGGAGTGGCTTTCCAATCTGGAGGCGGCTTTGGCGGGGCGGAAACCGGATTATCTGGTGATCCAGCATATGGAGCCGGATCACTCAGCAAGCATTGCCGCATTAATGGAAAAGTATCCGGAGACAACAGTGGTGGCGACAGCAAAGGCATTTACGATGATGAAGCAGTTTTATGCCAATGAATATGAGGCACAACGTGTGGTAGTGGCAGAGGGAGATACGCTGGAACTCGGCAGGCATACGCTGACCTTTGTGATGGCGCCGATGGTACACTGGCCGGAGGTTATGATGACGTATGATTCCTGCGATAAGATCTTGTTTTCCGCCGATGGATTTGGGAAATTCGGCGCGCTTGATGTGGAAGAAGACTGGGCTTGTGAAGCGAGGCGGTATTATTTCGGTATCGTCGGCAAATATGGCATGCAGGTACAGAATGTCCTAAAAAAGGCGGCAGGTCTGGAGATCCGGATGATCTGCCCGCTGCATGGTCCTGTGCTTAAAGAAGATCTTGGATATTATCTGAATCTTTATCAGACGTGGTCCTCCTACGGCGTGGAGACGGAGGGGATCGTAATCGCGTATAATTCCGTCTATGGCAATACTGAAAAAGCGGCAATGCTTCTGGCGGATGCATTGGAAGAAAAAGGATGTCCGAAGATTGCGGTCAATGACCTTGCAAGATGCGACATGGCGGAAGCGTTAGAGGATGCATTCCGTTATGGGACGCTGGTGTTGGCTGGAACGACGTACAATGCGGATATGTTTCCCTGTATGAAGACTTTTATTGCGCATCTGGTGGAACACGGATACCGGAACAGGACGGTTGCATTTATGGAAAATGGTTCCTGGGCGGCAACCGCCGCGAAATGTATGCGGCAGGAAATGGAGAAATGCAAAGATATTACATTTGCAGAGAATACGGTAAAGATCATGTCCGCTGTTAATGAAGAGAGTCTGGCACAGATCGACGCATTGGCAGAGGAACTTTGCGCAAACTATAAGTGACTGAAAAAAGAAAAGCGATGAGTAGGATATGTTCATAAAAAATGTCAGAATATATACAGAAGAAAAGAGATTTCGCACTGGCAGCATAGAAGTGCAGGATGGCAGGATTGCCGCAATACGGTATGATGGGGATGAGGGTGCAGATGCGACGGTGGATGGCGGTGGATGTTATGCGCTGCCGGGAATGATCGATATGCATTTTCACGGCTGTAAGGGATGGGATATCTGTGATCTTCCCGATGGGGAAAGAGGCGAAGAATCGGCAGCCATATTCAAGATGTGGCAGGAAATTGCGGATTATCAGGCGTCTATTGGCGTGACGGGGATGTCGCCAGCAACGATGACTCTGCCGGTGGATCGATTAAAAAAGACCTTAAAATACGTGTCTGATTTTGCAAAACTGCAGGAAAACGGAAAGATGCAGGGATCGCATCTGGCAGGAATCAACATGGAGGGGCCCTTTATTAGCCCCGTCCGCTGCGGTGCACAGGATGCTTCCCACATCCTACCCTGCGACAAAGACGCAATGACACAGTTTTTAGAAGTCAGCGATGGGTTGGTCAAAGTTGTGGGTATTGCTCCGGAAAAGAAAAATGCCCTCGTACTGATCAGACAGATGAAAAACCAGGTCAGATTCAGTCTTGCCCATACGGATGCAGATTATGAAACGACGAGACAGGCGCTGGAAGCCGGCGTTTGTCATGTGACGCACCTTTTTAATGCGATGCCGCCATGGCATCATAGGGAGCCGGGAGTGGTCGGTGCGGTGCTGGATGCGGCGGCAGAGGGAAAAGAGCTGATGGCAGAGCTGATTTGTGACGGTTTCCATGTTCATCCGTCTGTGATAAGGACGGCGTTTCAATTTCTTGGAGAGGACCGTATTGTATTGATCAGCGACAGTATGCGCGCTGCCGGAATGCCGGAAGGGGAATACACTTTGGGCGGGCAGGAGGTAGTGGTGCAAAATGTACGGGAGAGAGGAAGCATTGCGGTTTTAAAAAAGAATGGTTCCCTGGCTGGTTCCACCGCATCTTTGCCGGATTGTGTGAGAACGGCAGTGCAGAAAGCGGGCGTTCCCCTAGAGCAGGCAGTGGCAGCGGCGACGATCAATCCTGCAAGGTGTCTTGGCATTGAGAAGGAGCAGGGGACGATCAGCTTAGGAAAGTGGGCTGACATTGTTCTGTGGGACCAGAGTTTGGCACAGCGGATGGTAATCTGTAGAGGAAAAATTTTGTGATTTTAGTAACAAATATAAAAATTTGTAATGAATGGTTTTTTTGGATAAAAATTTTTGAATTTAATACTTGCTTTTTAAAATAAACTATAGTATAGTAGTTTTAGAAAACAGTAATAGTTACTATTTTTAAAATAATCATTATTAGGAGGTATTTATTATGGGAAGTTCAGCACAGGTTGATAACTTAGTAAATCTTTTAGACGGGTATGCAGAAAAAGGAGGTCATCATCTGAATGTCAACGTATTGAACAGAGATACTCTTTTAGATGCACAGAAACATCCGGAGAATTATCCGCAGCTGACGATTCGTGTATCAGGATATGCGGTGAATTTTATTAAGCTGACGCCGGAACAGCAGGCAGACGTTATCAGCAGAACATTCCATGAGGCGATCTGATGCATTAATAGGCATTGGAGTCTTATAACACCGGAATGCCGGAAGGAGACTCTTTAGAAGAGGGAGCAATACCAATGAAAATGACGACACTCTGCTATATAGAGAAAGATGACCGGTATCTGATGCTGCATCGTGTGAAGAAAGAGAAGGATATCAACGCGGGCAAATGGATCGGCGTAGGTGGACATTTTGAGGAAGGAGAAAGCCCGGAGGAATGTCTGCTCCGCGAGGTGAAAGAGGAAACC
Source organism: uncultured Lachnospiraceae bacterium (assembly GCA_947174185.1). Classification (GTDB taxonomy): domain Bacteria; phylum Bacillota; class Clostridia; order Lachnospirales; family Lachnospiraceae; genus NK4A136. The sequence continues at coordinate 48,603 of CAMWHY010000002.1, forward strand.
GGACTGACATTGACTTCGTGGCAGTTTCGCGGACTGATTACATTTATCAGTGATCAGTGCGAACCGGAAGGGATGTGCCTGTTTACGGCGGATGGATTTACAGGAGAGCTTGCTGAATGTGAGGAAGGGGAGCTTTGCTGGATTCCTAAGAGCGAAGTGCCGGATCTGCCCACATGGGCAGGGGATGCCATTTTCTTAAAATATCTATTGGAGGATGAAAAGCGTTTCTTTACCATGAAGCTGGTGTACGATAGGGAGCAGCTGGTGGAACATGAGACGAGGATTTACGGATAAAAATTATTAAGGAGCCGGAACCGGACGAGTGTACAGTTCCGGCTTTTTGATTGCTATTGAAAAATATTTAAAATTGTAATTACAGTTATATTATGTTAAAATTAGCATGTCCGGCGACAGTAAGCCGGCGTTTACGAATAAGTTGAGAAGGTGGTTGGGGGTATATACTATGAATGAAAAACTGAAGAGTATTGTTGATAATCTTGATCTTATAAGACAGTTGTATGACAAAGATGTGATTATTTCTGTTATGGACAGGGATAAGGTAGTGCAGGGCTTTTCACTGCCGGAGGGAATGGCGCCGCAGGCGGAAGTTGGCTCCGTGTTTGAAGATCCAAGCGGAATCTTTGATGAGGTGATTGCCAAGGGCATTACAAAACATAATTATCTTCCTAAGGAGGTCATGGGCTTTCCGGTGGAGGGCAATCTGGTCCCTGTAAAGGACGATGGGAAAGTTGTGGGATGTGTTATATGCACTTATTCCGTGGAAGGGAAGGAGAAGGTCAAGGAGATTGCCACACGATTCCAGGAATCCATGCAGGAGATCGACAGTTCCGTTCAGGACTTTGTCAACGGTGTTGAGACATTATTCGGCATGCTTACAAGTATGAATAAGATGACTTCGGATGTAGAACAGGATGTCAACGGGGCGTCTGATGTTGTAAATAAGATCAGCAGTAATGCATCCCATTCCAATATCCTTGCGCTGAACGCATCGATCGAGGCGGCACGAAGCGGAGAAGCAGGGAGGGGATTTACCGTTGTTGCTACAGAGATGGGAAAACTTGCAAAGGACAGCGGCAATTCCGCAACGGAGATCAAGGCTACCCTGTCCGCCATCGTAAGCCATCTGGAGGCCATCATGAAATCCATTAAAGAAGCCAATGACGTGGCGGAAAGTTATATGGATAACATAAGTTCCATCAAAACGGTATTGGAACAGACGATTGCCATTGCGAACGAACTGGAGAACGACGTAAAATTATAACTTTCTGTCGGTCGTTTCGCAGGCGGAGGGAGCAGTATGATAGTGAGAATAGAACCATATATCCACAAAGTGCAGTATTATGAAACGGACAAGATGGGAATTACCCACCATTCTAATTATATTCGCTGGATGGAGGAAGCAAGGACGGATTTTTTAGAGCAGATCGGCTGGCCCTATGACAGGACAGAAAAGGAGGGGCTGCTCTGCCCGGTACTCTCGGTATCCTGCGAATATCACGAACATACGACATTTTCTGACCAGATCAGGATAGAGGTAAAGATCCGGAAGTTAAATCCCATAAAATTTACCGTAGGGTACGAGATGTATCATATGGACAGCGGACATCTGGTGGTGACAGGCACATCGGAACATTGCATGTTGAATAAGGATATGAAAATCGTTCGTTTTGCCCGGGTACAGCCGGAACTATACCAGATCTTTGAGGAACTGGCAAAAGAGGCGGAGAATGAATAAATATAATATAATTTAATTTAATTATCAGATGTTAAGTTAGGGGTGGAAAAGACGATGGATGAACTAAAGATTGTAAAACTGGCGGAGCTGAGAAGCCGGATGGGAGGTATTCCGGGAAAACTGTTGTTTGCCTTTCTGATTGTTGCCGGCGCTATGTGTCAGTTTAGTTTGGATAGATTTAAGGAAAATATCCTGGAGAGTATTGTTGCCTTTTTTATGATTTATGGTGTCCTTTCTTATTTTTGGCTTTTTATTAAAATGACCGGTAATTATCTTATTGGCATCATATTTGGCGTCGTTCTAATCGGTGTCTGGCAATACAATACGGAAAAAATGGGGGAAGTATGGAATACACTGATCGGGGCAGTGATCTGCTTTGGCGGACCAGTGTTGGATGTTTTTACGGTTATTCGATATTTCATTTTGAAAAAGAATTTATTTTCTCAAATGGCGAATTATGAAGCTTACGGCGATGAGGATGATGAGGAAGTAGATGAGGCATATGAGGAATATCAGAGACAGCAGGCAAGAAGGGAATGGCAGGAACGCCAGATGCAGGAACGTAAGAAAGCGGAAGCGCCTTCTCCGGGATTTTTTAACGGCTGTAAGGACGCCGCAAGCATTAAGCGGCGTTACAGGGATTTGTGCAAAGTCTATCATCCGGATGCCGGAAATGGATCTTCAGAGGTTTTTAATAAAATTACGGAAGAGTATAACAAGCTGATGGAAGAAGCGCAATAGGAGATTATGGTATTGTGATATTGTTTTACCCAACAGGATGATGATAACGGGCAGGAAGGTTCCTGCCTGTTATTTTCTTTCAAAACTAAATTTTTTAAAAAATTAAAACAAAATCCCAACCTTTTATGCAAAATTGGAATCTATAGAATAAAAGGAGGAAAAGTTGCCAAAGGCTAACAAATAGGCAGAACCTGAAAGGAGGATCAAATGGATAAAGATCAGTTAAGTAAGTTAGTTGAGAAGATCAGGCAGGGTGATCAGGCGTCGTTTGAGGAACTGTATTCCATCAGCAGCAGGTCGATATATTTTACCTGCATCAGCTTCCTGCGTAATGAGGAGGATGCAAAGGATGTAATGCAGGACGTTTATATCACTGTTTATGAGAAGATCAACTCGCTTAACGATGCGGAAAAACTTATTTCGTGGATGAACAAGATCGCGATAAATAAGTGTAAGAAGCTACTGATGAAAAGAACAGTTGTTTTTAAGGACGTTGAAAATCCAGGTGATGAGCCGACGGAGGAAAACGAAAATTTCCTGCCTGAGGAGTTCATCACCCAAAAGGAGAAAAGGAAACTGGTAATGGATATCATGAGGAACACCCTTTCCGATATCCAGTACAAAACGGTCATACTTTATTATTTTAACGGATTGTCAATAGAGGAGACCGCGAACATTATGGAATGCCCGCCCGGAACGGTAAAGTACAGACTGAGCGTTGCCCGTGCCAAGATCAGGGATGGTGTGGATGCATATGAAAACAGAAGTGGTGACAAACTCTACTCTATCGTGGGACTGCCGCTGCTGATGAGGCTGCTTTGTGAGGAAGCGGAATCTATGGAAGTTCCGGATATGCTTCAGGAAATGATGGAAGCCGTCAGCTCACATCTTGCGACAGGGGCGGCGGAAAGCGCTGCAGCCGCGGGAGAAACGGCAGGAAAAAGTGCTTTCATGGTTAAAATCGGAATAGCGGCAGCTGTGGTGGCGGCAATCGTCGTAGGCGCGGTATTCTTCATTAAAAACAGCGGTGCCGGGGAAGAAGACGCACCGGAGCAGTCTTCAGTAAGTGAAGATATACAGGAGGAGGTATCAGTAAGCGAAGACACACCGGAGCAGGCATCCGTATCATCCGTTGACTGGTACGCTGTTGAGGATTATGGCTGCCTCCCGTTCTATTTAAAGTATGCCGATTTAGGATCGCTGGAGGAGAATGATTTTAGCAGTCTTATGATCAATGATACGTTTGCTTATGGCGCAAGTCTGGAGGAGATATTACCATCGTATCAATATATTCTGGTTGACGGCGAGGAATGCGATTTTTCCACAGGACAGACGGGATATGCAGATGATCATACGCTGGGTGCAAATGAGATGGTGGAGCTAGATTGTTATACTGAGGAGGGAAACTATAACAATAATATAACCATAGCAATTTGTAATCTGTCAGATTCCGAGGCCACGATCAGGGAGTGTATAGAAAATGATTGGTTTATCTGTAATGCAGAAAACGACATGCTTGGTACGTTACTTGACCTTGATAAAAGAGAGGAACTTGCAAAGCTGGTAGGGATTTTGGGAAAACCAACCATGGTAACATATGACAGTAATTCTTGGTGGGAGGTGAGAGATGAAGAGGAAGAGACATTTGCTGAGACTGTCTCTAAAGGCGGCGGATATATTAACTATAATATAGTATATATCAAAGGAGATCATATCCTGAGCCTAAATATTGCTGAATCTAATACCCCGGCGGGAGTTGATACCTGGGTGTATTTGCTATATCTGACGCAGGACGTTTATGATTATCTGCTGGAGAACGACAGCGTTATCAATTCAGCTTCATATATTTATGAAGCTTCATATATCATGAGCGACAAGATTTATGATTTTGAATGATTAAGGAGGATAAAATATTGAAAGCAAAGGACGTTTATTTTGGGACGATGAAGTTCGTCTGGATAAAACTGGGGATGGGGGTTGCAGTAACGCTTGTGGGAGCTATTCTGCTTGCGCTCTTTATGCTGCTTGGTTCGCTTTTTGGGGGAGCAGGTTTATACATAATGTTTATTGTATGGATGGCATGTATTGGGGTTATATATAATGTTTTCATGCACTATTTTGGGTATCTTGTCAAGGCCGGGCATGTTGCGGTGATTGCGGAAGCAGTAACAACCGGGAAGCTGCCGGAGAACCAGTTTGAGTATGGTAAGGAGATGGTGAAGTCCCGTTTTGTTGCAAGCAATGTATATTTTGTGGTTGACCGTCTGGTGAGCGGGGCAGTAAGCCAGCTGAAAAAGGCTGTCGGCAAAATCGGCGGGATGCTGGATGCCATTCCGGGAATGGATACGCTGACTAAATTTCTGCAGACGTTTATTGGAATCGCCCTTGGTTATGTGGATGAATGTTGTCTGGGATACTGCTTTATCAAAAAAGAAGAAGGCGCATTTAAGGCGTCCTGTGACGGCGTGGTGATTTATTTCCAGAATGCAAAGAAGTTGTTAAAGGATGCGCTCATTACCACAGTGATTGTGATGATTGGGACATTTTTATGCTGGGTGGTTCCCTTCGCGCTCTTTGGAGCAGCCTTCCGCGCATTTGATTGGAATATGTTAGGCGCGGTATTACTTGCGCTGATGTTTGCCATAGCGTTAAAATCTGCGTTTATCGACAGCTGGATGTTGGTTAAAATGATGGTATCTTATATGGAGGTTGCACCTTCGACCCAGATAACATATGATCTTTATGATAAACTGTGTAAATTATCCGGTAAATTCAAGGAACTTTTCGGAAAGGCAAAAGAGGAAGATCCGGCATTATAGCTATATCATAAAAGAAGGAGTGTCATATTATACAATAGGCTATTAGAAAAGGATCCCTATGCTGAAGTAAGGCATAGGGATTTTTTAGTAAAAAATAAAAAACCCAACCTTTTATTAAATAAAAGAATCTATCTATATAAAGGAGGTAAAATTGCGTAATATGGACTAAATTCGCAGACCATGAAAGGAGGTAAAAACGAATTAATTCGTTTTGCAAATATTGTGCCTGTGGCCCAAATTCGCAGGTTACGGAAAGGCAAGGTTATTAAGATGAAAATGGAAGAAAATCGATT
>CAMWHY010000003.1 GCA_947174185.1 uncultured Lachnospiraceae bacterium
ATAATCTTTCTATATCAGCAAGCAAGCGGGCAGTCAATTATCTACATAATTCTTATATTCACACGTAATATTCTATTCCTTTAGACCAATCACCTTGCATTTCGACACAAATCTTCCAGTTCCCCAACTGTAAAATAATAATATCTGTTGCAGAAATCACAGTGCGTCTCTATCGTCTCCCCATCTGCAATCATGGAATTTAATTCTTCCCTGCCCAGACTGATCAACGCCTTTTCCACACGTTTTTTACTGCAATTGCAATAATACTGCGGCACGATCGTTTCTATGGTCTCCACAGACATCCCGTCCGTAATCATGCGCAGGATATCCTCCGGAGAATTGCCTGCATCCAACACTGACGTAACACTGCTGATCTTCGTAAGATTCTGTTCCAGCCGGTTGACCGTTTCTTCTGTGGCATCAGGCATCAGCTGAATCAAAAATCCTCCTGCCTGTCTGATACTGTAATCCCTATCCACCAGTACGCCCAGCCCTACCGAAGACGGCGTCTGCTCTGAAACCGCAAAATAATAGGTCAGATCTTCCGCAATTTCTCCTGTCTGCAGCCTTGTCCTGCCGATATACGGTTCTTTTAATCCCATATCCCTGATCACCGTCAGATCGCCTGCACCGACTGCGCCGGACACATCCAGCTTACCGTTGGCCTTTAAAGGCAGATTCACCGCCGGGTTGATTACATATCCCTTCACTCTGGAATTTGCATCTGCCGTTACCGTAATGCCGCCAATAGGACCGTCACCCGTGATTTTTATGGTAAGAAGATCATTTTCTCCCTTCTGCATGGCGCCCATCATGGCGCCTGCAGTCAAAAGTCTTCCCAGCGCAGCCGTTGCAACCGGAGACGTTTTATGCTTATTCCATGCCTCCTGCACCAGTTCCTTTGTATCTGCTACAAATATTCTGATCTGTGCATTTTCCGCTGCTGCCCGAAGAATCTTGTCACTCATTCTGCCCACTCCTCCATATTTTCTCCATCAATAGTATTCGATCCTAACCTTTTTTACCGCATTCCGCCGCTACTACTGTAATCCGCTCGCTGTCCTTTGTTACCGCTCCGTTCGTATCCGTATCATACGCTGCCATAAATACAAGACCTGCTTCCCGCAGGCAGTCTTTCATCTCTTCCAGCTCATACCCCCGCTGCAAATGTTCTTCTTCAGCCTTTGCATAGAGACCGCTTTTCTGATCCTTAATAAAAAAAGTCAATGCATATTCATTGATCCCGGATTCTTCGTCATACGTATTTTCCCAGATAAAACTGCCTTCCTCCCGGTTCTCCGCAATCGTCCTGTCTCCGATCACATCCCGATACTTATGTACCGTATTAAAATCAAAAACAAATAACCCTTTCGGGTCCAGATAATTATTAACCAAACGGAAGGTCTCTATCAGGTCTTCCTTCTCCAGAAGATAATTCAAACTGTCACAGATACATATGACAGCCCGCACGGTACCATATAATTCAAACTCCCGCATATCCTGACACAGATACAGGATATCAAGACCGGAAGATTCCCGTTTCCTCATCGCCACATCCAGCATATCACAGGAAGCATCCACGCCGATCATATCGTATCCCGCCTGCCCCAGCAATTCCGTCATGGTTCCTGTACCGCAGCCCAGATCCAAAACAAGACCGTCATGGATACCATACTCTTTCAAAAGTTCCACGATCCGTTCTTTCCATGCCTGATATGGAACTTCCTCCATAAACAGATCATACAAGGCAGCAAATTCTGTATACGCTCCCAACTGATCATTCATTTCTTTCTGTATTCCTCCATTCGGACCCCTTTTATTTCTCAGGGAAGCGCTTATTTATCCGGCGCTTCCTTAGAATCTCCGCCAAGCGCCATCGCGATAACTATGCCGACCACCAAGGCAATCAATCCGGTAGCGCCGCTGACCACATTAAATCCGGAGAAGTCATTCAACAGTACAATGGCAACCGGAGATGCCAGAATCAAACCGATAATACACCAGAATACCACATAGGGAAATTTGCTTAACAAAACCTCAATAAGCTTTGCGATCCCCAGAATACCCACTACGACACCGAGCCCAAAGGGAACCAGCACGCCGCAGCCGCTCAGGATGCCCTGAATATCAAATGCCACCAGCGCCTTTACAAAAGCATTGATCGTCTCGATCACCGGATTATAATATCCCATCAGCATCAGCATCATAGATCCGCTGACGCCGGGAATCACCATGGTTGCCGCAGCGACGATCCCTACACCGAATATTTTGATACAGTTCACCAGTCCAAAGGACAGATCTGCCGCCCCGCCTTCGGTTCCATCCAGTACAGCCAGCACAACTACCAGTGCAAAGAAGAACAGACACCCGATGATATGCTGCGGTCGTATGGAAACTCCCTTTAACCGCCCCCAGACAGCAGGAATACCGCCTAAGATCAAACCTATAAACAATAAATTGGTCTGAATGGGGATCTTGCCTAACATCCATTCGATCAGCATGGATAGCCCGACGATGCCAATCAGCATCCCGATGCCGATCGGCAATAAGAATACGATGCTTTTCTTAAATTCCTTGAAAATATGGGTTACCGAGCTGATCAGCTTATCATAGATACCCATGGCTACCGCCATAGTTCCCCCGCTGACACCGGGAATGATATTGGCAATCCCGATCACTGCCCCTTTTAAAATGTCTCTGATCCAGTTCATAATTTTCCTCCCAAAATGATTTTTCGCTTTATAAATAGGACTTCAACGCATCTATCAGTGCTTTTGCCTCGTCATCTGTCCCCACCGTGATCCGCAGGTAATTGTCGATCCTCGGCTGGGCAAAGTAACGGACATATATCTTCTTCGTCTTAAGATATTCAAACAGCTCCTTTGCCGGGTATTTCTCATGGGTTGCAAAGATAAAATTGCTCTGGGAATCAGGAAAGGAAAATCCCAGCCCGGAAAGCTCCTTCTTCATCCACTCCCTTGTACTTATGATCATCCCCACAATCCTTCTGAAATAATCATCATCCCTGACAGCTTCTACGCCAAGGATCAGCGAAGGACGGTTCATGGTATAAGAATTGACGGAAAATTTCACATCATTCAGGTATCGGATCAGCTCCGGCTGTCCCATCGCATATCCGATCCGCATTCCCGCCATGGCACGGGACTTGGAAAATGTCTGGATCACCAGAAGATTATCATACTTTTCTATCAGTTCCAGAGCGCTTTTTCCGCCAAAGTCAATATACGCCTCATCGATCATAACCACCCTGTCTTTATTATATGCCACAATCTCCTCAATCATGGAAAGATCTTCCAAAACGCCTGTGGGCGCATTGGGATTGGGGAAAATAATACCACCATTGTCCTTCAGATAATCCTCTTTTCGTATGCGGAAATCAGCATCCAGGGGCTGCCGCTCATAAGGAATCCTGTAAAGTTCCGCCCATACATCATAAAAAGAATATGTAATATCCGGAAACAGGATTGGCTTTTTGGAATTAAAAAAGGTCAAAAAAGCCTGTGCGATCACGTCATCCGACCCCACTCCCACAAACACCTGGGATGCATCCAAATGATAATATTCTGCCAGCGCACACACCAGACTGTCCGCCGACGGAGACGGATATAACCGGAAATCCTCATAATCCATCTGTTCCAGCAGTCCTCTGACCCCCGGTGCAGGAGGATAAGGACATTCATTCGTATTTAATTTAATAATATCTTTTTCTTTCGGTTGTTCCCCCGGCGTATAGGGAACCACTTTACGCACATTTTTTTCCCACTCCATTTTCATCCTCCCTGTTCTGATTTAATATTGGTCTTTCTGTTCCTTTGCCTTTCTGGCTCTGATTGCAGACAGTTCCTTTTCATACTCTGTCTCATATTCGAAAAGGTGGGTTTCATATGCATTGATGATCAGGGTATCCCCAAAACAATTGTACCGCTGGTACTTCCGTCCGTAATTTGCGTGTACATGTCCATGCAGAAAATATTTGGGCCGATACCGCTCCAGAAGATCAACAAACGCCTCAAAGCCCTGATGGGGCCGATCGTCTCCGTCTCCAACTCCATATGCCGGCGCATGCGTTACCAGAATATCAAATCCTCTGTGCCTTTTCAGCTGAAACCACAGCTTTCTGACCCTGCTCCTCATCTCTTTTTGCTCATACTGATGAATTCCCAGCTTATAACGGAGAGAACCCCCAAGTCCAAGAATCCTTATGCCCTCATGCACATAGATCTTATCTTCAATGCAGATACATCCGTCCGGAGGATGATCCCGATACCGGTCATCATGATTGCCATGCACATACAATATCGGTGCATGCGCAAATGTGGCCAAAAACTGCAGATAATCCGGGTTCAGATCACCACAGGAAATGATGAGATCGATCCCCTCCAGCTTCCCTGGTTCATAATAATCCCAAAGATTTTTTGACTCTTTGTCTGCTATCGCTAGTATTTTCACGTAACCCCCCATGATTCCGCTTTATGAAATCTCAAATCTGTAATACCCTATTATACCGTATGATCGCCTGCCGCATTCACCGAAGTCTTGGATTTCACTCTCTGTAACTTCACCAGCTCCACTGCCTCGTCCTTCAGCTCGCTGATATCCGGAAGATATCCATCAATATTATCCACTAACCAGTCAAAATCAACACTATCCTTAGGGGAAAGCTCCATTCCATCTTCACATTTTAGTACGCCCCCCTGCGCATAGATCGGTCCGGTAAAGGGATTGAGTTCCATGGACCTGAGACCGGCTCTGAGATTACGCAGCAGACGTACCGATCCCGCACTCAGATTTCTGGAATAGATCACATCTACCGCTCCGGATGACATTCCCCAGAAATAATTCAGTGCCTGTGTACCGATCACAGAGTCATCATCCTTATAGCTTCCCCTCATGACAGAGCGGATCAGTTCCTCATAAAGTTTACCCCAATGGCGTACCGGCATCGCCAGATTCTTATGGTTGCCATCCTCCTGAATCTGGAACAACCCAAACTCCTTTTTTTCGCTTAAAAGCATATTTAAATCCCTGCCGGAAATCAGCTGGATCTGTTTTTTCTGAAACTCTTCTTTGATATCCCGATCCTTTAAGCAGCACCATTCCAGACATACTCTGGCTCTCGGATTAGTCATCTGCACGCCCAGCGCAAACGCATCGATCTCCGCCATCGTACCGGCAATGGGATAATCCGCAAGATAACCGATATTGCCGTTCTCCACCAATGAACCTGCAATCGCGCCGCTGATAAACTTTGCCTCATACATTCTCAGATAATAGGTTCTGATATGCTTATGGTTAATATTCATGGAGCAGTTTAAAATGATCGCTTCCGGATGGCTGATTGCCACCTTCAGCGCCGAGGCTGCCAGCTTAGGAGAGGTGGCAAAAATCACCTTATTTCCAGCCTCAATGGCCGCCTCCATAACATCCTCCGCACTGTCTCCGTCAACACGTTCAATACAGCATGTCGTAATTTTATCCTTAAAGATATCCTGTATATATTTTCTTCCCAGTTCATGGGAATACGTCCATGCGGAATTCTGCACTCCTTTGTCATGAACAAATGCGATCTTCAGCACAGGAGCATCCACCGGAAAGAGCTTTGCCAGGGATATCTTTTGGGTTTCCCCGATGGGATTCAATACCAATGTCGCTTCCTCACCATTATTATACATCAGTATTTCATTCCAGATGGATACAAGATCCTTACGGATCTCTGACTGCGTTCTTTTCTTTAACTGTTCATAGCCGTAGATCTCCAGATACATGCACATGGCGTCACCAGCAGTGATCGTCAGCTTATTCTGGGCGCGAAGCTCAAATTCCTTTTCAAACAGCGTATAAACCAGCCGGAAATCCTGCCGCTCCTCCTCTGACCATCTGCGGGAACTATCACCGGCCACATATTCCAAAAGCTTTTGAAAACCGCCTTCTTTTGTCACCCAAAGGTAATTGATCTCCGTCAATTCATAAAAATCCAGAAATTCAAAATAAATCCTACTCTCAGGGCTGTCCGACTTTTTCGGGATAACGCGGGTTACTGTTCCTGCAATACTGACCGAATCCATAAATTTAGAGACGCTGACCCGCTTATTCCCCTCCATAATATAGAATTTATTATTAAATTCATATGCCTTAACCGGATCCCTCAGACCCTCCTCTTCCAGCATATCATATAACTGTCCCCACTTTGCGGCAAACTCCGAACCGGACTCCAGAATCGGCATAAAATTGCCGGCAAACGCCGTCGTACGCCCCGCGCTGTACGTGCCTACAATAGACTTGATGGGAATTTCCACAAGTCCAAGCGACATCTGCGTATCTACCTCCACATGGGACAGGATATCATCCAATACCGGAAGGTATGGATATTTTCCCTTTGCAATACAGGAACGATATTCTTTTTCCCCTAATTTTAAAGCCTTATTATATTCAATGATTGACATACGAAATCACAGTCCCTTCTGAACACAAAATATTTATTGATGCAGCCTTCTAGATAGATACGCCATTACCGCCAATCCTGCCAGCGTAAATATCACCCCATTAACCGGTGCAACGACCAACTCATAGATTTTCCCCGGCAATGCAGATGACAGATATACAAACGCATTGGCTGCCATATGAAATACTACCGACAGCCAGAAATTACCCGACCAGTACAATACCAGCGCCAGTCCGAGCCCCATCAACGCAGCATAGATACCCTGCAAAAGATTCCCGTGAAAAAAGCCGAAAAAGACCGCTGTCAGACATACTGCCATTGGAGCTCCCATGAATCGTGAGATCCTGCCATAGATCAGCCAGCGGAACAACAGTTCCTCTGCGATGGGGGTAACAATAACATACAGCAGCACCGCCAGTGCAAGAGGGATCTGAGCCTGAACGGTGGCTTCGGCAAACCGTTCGGGATCGCCGTCTATTGCCATATAGATATTAGATATGGCAAGATTTAGTCCCATCGCCAGCAATGCCCCTGCCAGAATCGTCCATCCATAATATACTGCCCTCACACGTCTTAACGGCATCACATCCTTGCGGCGGAAGAAAAAATATAATACGGCTGCCGTACAAACCAGCGCTGCCACCCTGATGCATGCCGCCAGTGTAGAGGAGTGTCCGGTCATGGCAAGTGACAACTCTTCTATGCCCATGCCGGTCATAAAATCTACCAGCTTCCTTCCAAACCATGTCAACAGTTCGGCCACCAGTTCATATATCACAAATGGAACAATCATATAGATCGCCCGCAGAAACGATGAATCCCTACTGACAATCTGTTCTTCCCCCAGCAGATAACGCTCCAGTTCTTTTACCGTAGCTGCAACATACTCCGCACAACTGTGTTCCAGTTCGCCTTCCGGCGCATATCCATACGCCACAGCCACGCCATGCAGTCCATATTCCCTTGCGCCGTTCATATCAAAAATGCGGTCCCCAACCATTGCCGTACTGCTGCGGAGAGATGCGCTTTCTTTTCCATTCAGCCAGACGTTAGCCTGTCCTGCCTGATCTATCTTTAGATCCGGGTCCTTCAGCGCATACAACTGCAGAAGAGCTTCTTCCACAACCTCTTCTTTCCTGCTCCTTCTACCATCCAGTTCGCTTCCCACAACCACATCAAAATAGGAATCCAGATGAAAATGTTTTAAGATCCTATGCACAAATACTTCAGGCTTACTGGACGCTACTGCCAGATAACAGCCTGCATCTTTCAATTGCTTAAGCGTCTGGGGAATGCCGTCATATACCTCATTTTCAAACAACCCAATCGCGGAAAACCGTTCCCTGTAATGAGCAATCGCCTTTTTCGCATCCGCCTTGGACATATGATAAAATTCCATAAAACTATCTTCCAGCGGCGGTCCGATAAAGGGCTCCAGCTTGTCTATATCAGGCTCCTCTATATCCATTTGATGCAGCGCATACTGGACAGATCTGCAGATCCCCTCTTTCGGATCTGTCAGCGTCCCATCCAGGTCAAACAGCACATAACGAAATCGACTATTCACAGAAACCAGCCTTTCCACATATTATTCCACACAATTATAACATCTTAACAATAATTGGTAAACTCTTTTGTAGAAAATTACAAATTCAAGACGTCTTGCATTCCCTATTGACATTTCCAAATGATTTCCATATAATGAGAGTCATTGCGGAACGCATGAAATATTATAACTTACGCTAGGGGTGCTCATCAGGCTGAGAAGCATTTATGCTAACCCTCATTACTTGAACCGGATAATACCGGCGGAAGGAAGCGATCGCGATTTCCTGTTTTTTAGGCAGGAACATCACGAACGTTTTTCCCTCCCGGCGTAACAACCAAAGGAGGATTTTTTTATGTTACTTATGTTACGGTCACTTGTTTTTCCCACAACAAACAGTTGGGAGGAAGACGTATTCCAACTGACGCCGTTGGGCGTGGCGCTTGTTGCTGCCCTGATCATGATACTGATCGCTCTGGCAATCTGGCTTTTTTCCAAAAAGAAAGCGGTTTCGGACAAAGCTCCAGATTCTGCACCGGGCAGTATCAAAAAAACAGCTGTCAAACAACTGACATTCTCCGCCATGGCTATGGCGTTGGCCACGCTGCTTTCCAATGTGAAGCTATTAGATCTATTCGCAGGCGGTTCGGCAACTCTCTGCAGCATGTTCTTTATCACTCTGATCGGCTATTTTTATGGTACAGGCGCAGGATTATTGACCGGAATAGCCTATGGTCTTTTGCAGTTTGTCATTAATCCCGTATTTTATACACTGCCACAGCTGCTCATCGATTATCCCCTTGCCTTCGGCGCTCTGGGACTTTCCGGCCTGTTCCGGAAAAAGAAATGGGGACTTCAGACCGGTTATGTCGTCGGTATCGTCGGACGTTTGTTCTTCTCCTGGCTTTCCGGCATCCTTTTCTTTGCCAGCTATGCAGAATCCTATCAGATGCTTCCGGCATTATATTCTTTCTACTATAACGGGGCCTACATCGGCGCAGAAGGTCTAATCACACTCATCATCATCTCGCTTCCTCCGGTCAGGAAGGGACTGGACGCCATCAGGCACATGGCAACAGAGTAATAAAAAAAGAGGGCAGGAACTTATCTTGCCCTCTTTTTCATATAATCGCTAATAATCCGTACCAGTTCCGTATCCAGCTTTCCGCTCTTCGCCATGGAATCCAAAATCTCCAGCGCCTTATGCAATGGCATCGTACCTTTATACGGACGATCTTCGGAAGTCAGGGAATCATAGATATCTATGATCGTGAGGATTCGGGTCAGAATACCCAGCTCATCCGCTTTTTTATGGTTTGGATAGCCGGAACCATCCAGATACTCATGATGGGAAGATGCAATTTCCTGCACCTTGTCATATTTTTCATTGAACCGGATCTTATCCAGCATTTTGTCCGTAAACACAACATGCTGCTGTACGATCTCGCGTTCCTCATCTGTCAGGGTGCCTCTGGTGATCGAAAGAGCCTTCAGCTCCTGCTCATCCAGATAAGGGATCTCCGTTCCGTCCTTCATCACATAAGTACGCGAAGCCATATCCTTGATCCTGCGAAGTTCGCTTTCCGTAATCCGCTCTCTGATATTCATACCCGGAACCTCTGCCCTGAAATTGCTCAGCCGAAGATCAGCCATCGCCCATTCCGCATTATCCATTCTACCCTCAAGCATATCGATCTTCATCATCAGACTGATCTTTTCCAGCTTGTTCATCAATCCTTCAAGCCGGTCGCCCAGTCTGGTTGATTTATTCATCACCTCACGCGGCGTGATCATCTTGCCGATATCGTGAAGCATAGCCGCCATGTATAGCTGCTCGCTTTCATTCTTGTCAATATATTTATCATATTCCCCACGGGTATGAAGCGCATTGATATGATCCACGATCTCCCTGCAGTATGCCGCCACATGCACAGTGTGATTGGCATTATACGGAGTTCTGGCGTCAATCGCCGTTGTCAGGGAAGCCACAAAGGACAGTAACAGTTCCTCCAAGTCCTGAATCAGCATCATATTGGTCAGCGCCATGGCCATCTGCGCGGTCAGAGAATTGACCATCTTCACATGCGGTTCGGAAAACGGGATCACACTGCCATCATCTTCCGTACAATTGGTCAGCTGCATAACGCCGATAACGCTCTTACCCGGCTCAAAGATCGGAACGGTCAGCAGGGATTTTGTCCTGTAATTATGTACTACATCAAATTCCTTTATGGATAAGATCTCAAATTCTTTCTCCTGATAAATATCCGGTATATTCAGGTTGACTTGATGGGATGCCGTATAAGCCAGCAGATTGTGGGACTTGATATCGATCGCAACTTCATCTGTCGGTTCTCCTCCACGCCCCCGGTATAACCCAAGGGAACGGTTTACAGACGTAAGCTGACGAAGCCTTCCGTCATCTTCGATATAAAGGCTGCCGCCATCCGCATTGGTAAATTTCATACAGCCATCCAGAATCAGATCAAACAGCTTAAAATAAAATCTTTCCGTGGATAACGAATAACCTAATTCCAATATATCATTAATATCATCCGTAATCTTCAACATGCTAAAGAGATACCTTTCTACTATACAACAACACGACAACAGCCGCAGTGCCCCGCTCGATTCCGCTTTCTCCGTTCCACTTCGGTCCGTGCTAGGCGGACATCCCCCGGATGTCCAGCACCGCTCCATCTCGCTCGCGGGCTTTCGCCCTATGCTCGCTCCTGTTATCACATCCGCAGTGCCCTAGCTCGATTCCGCTTTGCTCCATCTCGCTCGCGGGCTTCGCCCTATGCTCGTTCCTGTTATCACAGCCGCAGTGCCCTAGCTCGATTCCGCTTCGCTCCATCTCGCTCGCGGGCTTCGCCCTATGCTCGTTCCTGAAATCATATGCCGCCAGTATGCAAGCATCCTGCGGCATATGATTTCACTCACTCGCGCACTGCTCATTGCTTTCGCGTACATTATACCAAATATTTGCCTTCTTGGCTATTGTTTTTTATGCAGTTCGGACGCATTCTCCTGCATCGTCGATTTCCCTTCAGACCTTTAGAGAGGTTTCCAGTGCAAAAGAGTAAATCAACCTTTCTTTCACATGTTTTTGTGTGATCTGCTCCAGCGCACGGGCATACAATTCCATCTGGATATGATACCTTGATCTCAGTTCCTCCTCTTCCGCTACCCTGTCCGTCTTATAATCCAGCAGCACCAGTCCGTCCTCTTCCTCAAAATAGACGTCGATAACCCCCTGCACCAGAACCGTCTCCTCCTGCGGGAATTCCTCCTTGATCTCCTTTGCGGGAATCCCTATAAAAAATGACTTTTCCTTATACAGTCTGCCTTCCCTGTCAGCCTTGATCATCCGCCCGGCAAGATCGGACGCCAGGAAATGCACGCACTTTCTGACACTGATCAACTCCGCCGCTTCTTTTGTCAGCTTTCCGGATGCAATATTTTTTTCTATGATCTGTTCCACCTGGGCTTCTTCAGGGATCGTCCGCAATTCTCTGTATTCTATCAGCTCCATAATCCTGTGAACTGCGGTTCCCCGCTTACTTCCCAGAGAAGCTTCCTGTTCTCCCCGCACAAACTTTGGCACATACGCTTCCTTCAGCTGCGTATCAAACATCTGATAGGCCTCTGTATCCTCATAAGCCGCCTTTTTCAATTCTGATACGGTGGTCTTTGTATACAATCCTGTCAGTTCCGGATAAGGGTAAGTTTCAGAAAACCGTTCCTCCAGAATCTTCTCCCATAAGGGATCGGCCTGTATTCCGATATCCTTCAGCGTCTCTTTTGACACCGCAGTGATCAGTTCCTCCTTCTTTGTATGCGCTACGATATCTTCCATTTTACTGCCTACGATATATTTTTCCCCCTGACCGCTTCCAAGATAGGCTGCCAGCAGAAAGTCCAGATACGTGGAATACTGCAGGATATTATCATAATCTGCTGATCCGCTCTTCCCCCATTTTTCCACTGTCTTCTCAAAATCGTTTACACTGCCGGTCATGATCAGCTTTTCTTTTGCCCGGGTCATAGCGACATACAGAATCCTCATCTCTTCTGAAATTGCGTCCGCCAGGATTTTATCAGCAATCGCCTTTTTCAATATCGTCGGCCGTCTGATACGAAGTACGGGATCGATATGATCCAGTCCAATGCCATACTCCGATTCCAACATGACAGGCTTTGAGACATCCTTCCGGTTGATCTTCTTACCCAGTCCGCACAAAAAGCACACGGGAAACTCCAATCCCTTGCTCTTATGGATGGTCATGATCCTGACCACATCCGCATGCTCGTCCAATATACCTGCTTCCCCATAGTCCACCTCCTGTGCTTTCAGCTGGCTGATATAGCGCACAAAATGAAACAGTCCGTGATAACTCGTCGCTTCAAAATCAGATGCCCGTTCTAAAAGCATCATCAGATTGGCACGACGCTGCATCCCTCCCGGAAGCGCTGTGACATAGTCCAGATAACCGGTCTTTTCATAAAGTTCCTCCAGCAGTTCCCTGATCCCGGTATATTTTGCTTTCCTGCGGTATTTGGCAATCATATCAAGCAGTGCGGCAGTCTTCGCTTCCAACTGCATTGCAGCGGCATCCTCCTGATAGCTGCATACATCATCATACAGACACCTGCATCCGTCCTTCCGATTTCTTCCCGACTTGATCTTCGCCGCTTCCTCCTCCGTAAACCCGCCGATATAAGAAGTCATCATGCCATACAGCGGAATATCCTGTCTGGGATTGTCCAGTACCTGAAGGACACTCATGATCGTCCTCACTTCCAATGTGGAAAAATATCCCGTCTTCGTTGCGGAATAAACCGGAATCCCCTGCTTTTCAAAAACCTTGCGTATCGCCTCTTCCTGATCGTCCATGGCGCGCAGCAGGATCACAATATCGGCATAAGACACCGCCCTGGAAGTTTTGCTTTTGGGGTCATAAATCTGAAAAGACTGCTTCATCATGTCCCGTATCCTGCCGGCAATATAATATGCCTCCAGTTCTTTTGCATTCCCTGCGTCTATTGCGTCATCATATTCCTTTGGCTTTTCGATCAGGACAAGCTCCGTATTCTGCTGTTGTCCTTCGACTGCAGGGTATTCCGCCCCAGGATACAGTCTTGCCCGCTCATCATAAGGCACGCCCGCGTTTTTTCCAGTCATGATCTTTTCAAAGACATCATTGACGCTGTCCAGCACTTCCCTGCGGCTTCTGAAGTTGCGGTTCAGATCGATACGAATATTGCCCCCGGCCTTTTCCTGAAACAGCATATACTTCTCCATAAAGATCTCCGGTCTGGCCAGACGGAAACGGTAGATGCTCTGTTTCACATCACCCACCATAAAATAATTATCCTCTCTGGCAACCGTCTTTAAAAGATACTCCTGCACATAATTGCTATCCTGATATTCATCCACCATCACACAGGCAAAGTAATCCTGATATTCCTTCGCCGCTCTTGTAGGAACCAGCGTCCCATCCTCTGACTTATGCAGAAGGATCTCCAGCGCAAGATGCTCCATATCAGAAAAATCCACAACATTTCTCTCCCGCTTATGAAGCCCAAAACGCTCTATAAAATCTCCTGTAAGACGTATCAGCGCTCCTGCTGCCGCCTCCGCCCCTTGCTGCGCGGCAAGGATATGGTCAGATGTATCATAATAACAGCCGGACAGCCTCTCCAGAATCATTTTTACGCTTTCCCGGCAAGTTTTCACCCTGTCGCAAAGCTCCTTATCATCTGATTTCTTCGCCCTGCCAAAGCCCGGCATCCTGGTCCCGTGCAAAAGCTCATATCTGCGGTCAAATGCTTTATTCCTTTTCAACTCCGTCAGAAGTGACTTCTGCGCTTCAATCGCCGCCAGATATGCCAGCGGACCGTTTGTTTCCTGGCAAAGTTGGGCCGCTTCCTCTGTGATGGTCAGCCCCCGTTCTATCAACCGTTCATTTTCCGCCAGCCTGTCCCTCCACCATTCTTTCCCCTCCAGTTCCTCAAAGCTCTCCACAGAATAGTTCTTTGCCGCATTCTCCAGCCAGTCCAGCGGATATGGATGGCTCATGGCATAATGATAAAGTGAGAACGTGATCTCCTCCAAAAGCTCGTCCTTGCCATTCTCTCCGTAACATTCCGCCAGCAGAAAAAAATCCAGATCCTCTTTATCCTGATACCGCTCCTCCAGCAGCTCGTCCAGAGTGTCCTTCATCAGAAGCTTCCGCTCCCCCTCTTCCATCACCCGAAAAGCAGGATCAAGCCCGATATCCCCAAAGTTATTCCGAAGCAGATACAGGCAGAAACTATCTATGGTAGTGATCTGCGCATTATAAAGCAGCGCCATCTGACGCAGCAGATGGCCGTCCTCCGGCGTCTGCTCCAGTTTTTCATTGATGGCTCTTCCGATCCTTTCCCGCATCTCTGCAGCAGAGGCTTTGGTAAACGTCACCACAAGCATCCGGTCGATATCAACCGGATGCTCCCTGTCCGTGATCAGAGAGATGATCCGTTCCGTCAGTACTGCTGTCTTGCCGCTCCCTGCTGCCGCTGAAACCAGCAGGTTGGCATTTCTGGTTCGGATGGCTCTCTGTTGTTCTTCTGTATATGTAACGCTGGCCATGCTCTTCTTCCTTTCTTTCACTGCCTTTTATCATCAACCGGGATCGATAACAGGGTTCTCAACAGACTACGAATCTGTCAGTTCCTCCGCGATCTTCTCCATCGCCTCCGTCTCACTCATATCCATATCCAGACTTTCAAATCCGGGCAGCCGTTTATCAAAACAGCATACTTCCCGGTAGGTACAATAACTACATGCCGTATCGCCGCACGGACGGGCGTTCCGGTCTCCCTGTAATATCTCGCTCCCGATCTTCCGGATCATATGATCCGCATAATCGCTGAGCAGATTCAGGGTATCCCTCGGTATGACCTGAGACGCCGCCGTATAGCTGCCATCCTTTTTCTTTTCCAGCCGGATAACATCTGAAACATCGATATATGTCCGGTCCAGCCCTTGGATAACATCCTCATCCTCCACAAAATAACCGGACACACGCAGTTTTTCATGCATCCACCGCTCCCATTCCTCCTGTGATATATTGGCATTCTCCTGCGCCATGATCGGATCTGTCACCGGATAATAAAATAATGCCGCCGGAATGACCTGCTTTCCCGGATTCCTTTTCTTTACACGCTCTACCGCCTGCTCCAGATAAACGGCAAGCTGCAGCTGCAGTCCATAATACAGCTGGACAAGATCGATCTTTTTATCTTTTGATTTATAATCGATCACCTTCACATAAAGCGCATCGTCCTTCTCAAAGACATCATATCGGTCGATCTTTCCGGTGAGCATCAGCTTTTCATCCTCAGTCAATCCCAGCTTCACCCGGTCTACCGATACCTCCTTACGAAAGCTATACTCCAACTCCTGCGGCACAAAGCTCCCTTTTTTCAACTGATACTGTAGATTCTGTACCGTACGAAGCAGAATCCTGCGGATCTGGGTCAGCCGGTAAGCCGTCCTTTCGTCCTGATAGATCACACTCTCCCCATAGGCCACGGCAATATTATTTAAAATATAATCGAGGATCTCCTCCGCCTGTTCCTTCGTAAAATCTATCCATGACAGTCCCTGTTCTTTCAGCTGAAGACCAAACTGCTCCAAAGCCTGATGAAAAAAGTTTCCCATATCCATATTCCCAAAGGAATAGTCTTCCCGCTCCTTCAGCTGCATACCGTACTGCAGAAAATGCGCATAAGCGCAACGTGCATACGCTTCCATCCTGCTGATGCTGTTCTCCAGCACAGCGCCGTACAAAGCTCTTACGACCTCACGGTTAAGTGTTTCCGGGGTATAGTGATAAAATGCCGCGTCCCTGATTATGGAAAGCGTAGTTGCATCCCGCTTTTCATATTCCTTATACAAAGCTGCGAACATCGGCCGCATTTCCCTCTGAAGCGTCTGCCCTGCATACTCCCGGAAAAGATGCGCAAAATATTCCCTGCTGTCCTTCAACGCCACGATCTCATCCATGACTGGCAGCATGCCGTCAACAGATTCCCTGCCGTCTTCCTCCAGCTTAGGAAACATCTTATGAAGCATTCCCACCAGATACGATGGTCTGAGAGACTTTCCCTCCGCATCCACCTGCGCATAGGAGAGCCAAAGCTGCTCTGAGGGCTTGGTCATATTCATGTACAAATACAGTCTCTGTGTATACATCTTCTGTCTTGGCGTGGGACTAAGTTCATATCCCGCATCTGCAATCATCTCGCGATCCATATCAGAGATCATGCCTCCGCCCGTATTATGTTTTGGTATGATTCCTTCATTTACGCCAACAAAAAAGAGGGCTTTCACCTGTTTCAATCTGGTACGTTCGATATCGCCAATCACTACACGGTCCGTATCCTGCGGCAGAATCCCCACCTGAAGCTCCAAAATACCTGCCTCCAGGATCTCGATAAACTCCTCTAATGACAGTTCCTCCCCTTCCAGCAAAGCAGCCATCTGCTCCAAAAGCTGCATCAGATATCCATAGATCTGATCGTATTCCCCCGCTCTGGAAAAGTCCTCCTGATCTTTAAAATACCCCACATATTCCTGCAATTTATCATAAATATTATGGTCTGCAATAAAATGATAGAGAATCTTCACCATTTCTTCTGCAGGACCGCCTTTCTTCAACGGCAGTAACGGTCCCAGCAGCTCCATCAGCGCCTCTCTTGTCTGATTGATTTGCTGCAGTGGATCCTGCGTCTGCTGCGGCTCCTGTGTATGCTGTCTCATATATGCCGGATATCGCACGAATGCCCGGCTCCATGTTTTCTCTCCACGGATCTTCAGCGCCAGCATGTAATTTTCCAATCTGTCAATCTCTTCCTCTGAAAGTCCGGTAAATCCGCATTTCAGAAAATGCACCACACTTTCATAGGAAAAATTATTACGGATCACCCTGAGTCCGCTTTTGACATACTCTGTAAACGGATTTAACCCCAGCTTTCTATTATTGTCCAAAAAGATCGGAACATCATACCGTTCTGACATTTCTGCCGCGTAAGAGGCATAACGCTCCAGATCCCCTGTGACAATGGCAATATCCCTATACGCATACTTTTTCTCCTGAATCAGCCGGCGAATCCTGATAAATGTCTTCCGAAGTTCTTCCCTTGGGGATATTGCGGAATAAATATGTATCCCGCCCGCCTGTTCCCGATATATCCCCGTTCCTGCCCGGAACAGATGCTGTTCCAGATGCGCCAGCGCAGGCTGCGTCCGGTAACGGATAACCGGAGCCCCCTTTAGCAGAATATCCTCTCCCCTTGGTACATCCATCTCCTTCGCCAGCCTGTTCATCGTAAGAATCGTTTTTTTACTCAATGCAAAGAGGGAGGATTCCTCCGGTCCGGTCTGCTTTAGCTGTTCTATATCCTCCGCAGGCAGCGTAACCGTCAGGATCACTTCCTCACACAATGTTAAAAGCCTGCCGATCACATGGTTCTGCACCGGCGTAAAACCGGTAAATCCATCCAAAGCAACAATACTGCCCTTGATCAACTCTGATTTATCCAATCGTTCGGCAAGAAGATCCATCGTCTCTTCCGTGGTAATATACTTATCTCCCAGATACTTCAAAAAACTTTCATAAAGCCGGTTGATATCCTGTAGCTTTCCCTTGAGCACAGGTTTATCCTTTACCGCTGTGCAGAGCTTGTCCACCTGACTCACATCCAGACCGTACTGCATAAATTCAGAAATGACGGATTTCACCTCATGAACATAGCCAGTCTTTTTCAGATATCTTCCGATCACAGGAAGTTCTTCCGCCATTTCGGAAGCCAGCTTTCTCAGAATCAGATTTTTTCCGGTGTCATCCAGCGTCAGGCGTTCCGGCTGCCCCACTTCCTCAAAGATATAATGCGCCAATCTTCCAAAACTGAATATCTCTATATTCATAAATCCATGCAGCGGATGACGTTCTATCATCTCCTTCTGCGTCTGCATGGTATATTGGTCAGGAACCAATATAAAAAAATGCCTCTCCGGCTCTTTCATGGAACGCTCTATAATATCTTCCTGCAGGCGGCTGCTCTTTCCCGCGCCGGAACTGCCGATATAAAATCTCAGTGACACGTTCTTTCCTCCAAATGTAAAACAGTAATTATATAATGAAAGCGCCACGCAATGGTGACGCTTATCGTGCGCAAATCTAGTGCGGAAAACATTTTCCTAATGAATAGCCCTGATACGGATCTGATTAAAAATCTTCTCCGCTTCAGGATAACGATACATCTTTCCAAGCTCTGCCAGCGCCCGCAGGATCTTCTGCGAGTCAACATAAGGCATGGAATATCCCCGATCTTTACAATACATCCTCATCTGCTGATTCAGGACCTTTTCAATATATCCGATCCTTTTTTTGATCTTAAAGGCATCCAAATGAAGGATATCCACCAGCTTCTCCATGGGAAGATTGTTAAAATAAAACGCCAGCGCCGTCTGCCTGTGAATCTCAGGAAGATTACAGATATAATTCTCCAGCGTGCGGATATATTCTAAATCATCAATCTCATTGCCCGGAAGATAGGCATCCGCTCCAATCGGGATCTCATAAGCTCCTGCATCTTCTGCCGCCAGCATATCCTGTCTATTTACCGCCAGCCAGTCCGCGGTGAATTGGGATACCGTTTCATTCATCCATGATGCAAACTCATTGGGATTATCCAACAGGAACGCATTTTGAACAAAATAAATATACAGTTTTTCCAGCAGGGCATCTGTCTGCTGGTCATCGCAGACAATAAAGTGTATCTGATAATACATATCATCTATAGACATTTCATAGATTCTCCAGAAATCATCTGAATGCCCCTGCATAAAATATTTTGCCGATTTCACCAGTTCATAAGTTGTATTCAATAAATTACCCCCTGTTATTGAAAACTATATAATTATTGTATCAATAACAGGGGGTAACTTCAAGTATTTTTTTATTTTGCAGCTGCCAACTTACAGAAGTTCCTTCAGCAGTTTATTGACCGTTCCGGGATCAGCTTTTCCTTTCATGATCTTCATGGTCTGTCCTACCAGAAAACCGATCGCCTTTTCTTTCCCTGCCCGATAATCAGCTACCGACTGCGGATTGGCGGCGATGACTTCCTCCACCGTCTTTCGGAGCGCCCCTTCGTCGCTGACCTGCTTCAAACCATGTTCCTCTACATACCTTTCCGGATCGATATCCTCCGCAAACATCACTTCAAAGATTTCCTTTGCAGTCGTCTGGTTGATGACCTTCTGATCCACAATCTGAATCAGTTTTGCCAGATGCTCCGGTGCAAAGCGGATCTGATCCGCATCCATATTATTTTCCTTCAGGAGACGCATCGTCTCCACCATCAGCCAGTTGGATACCTTCTTGGGCTGTCCGCAAAGCGCCGCCGCTTCCTCAAAAATATCCGCCATCCGCTTCGTGCCTGTGATGATCTCAATATCGTATTCCGGAATGTCGTATTCCTTTTTATAACGCTCTATCTTCTCCGGTCTGAATTCCGGCTGCTTTGCCCGAAGCTCGTCAAGCCACTCTTCGGAGATCTCCACAGGGATCAGGTCCGGATCTGGGAAATACCGGTAATCCTGCGCATCCTCCTTACTTCTCATGGCATAGGATTCCATCCTCACATCATCCCAGCGCCTTGTCTCCTGCACCACTTTTTCTCCCGCCTCCAGAAGATCGATCTGGCGGTTCTTCTCCCCTTCTATGGCATGGGTGATCGAAGTAAAGGAATTCAGATTCTTCATCTCCGTTCTGGTGCCAAACTGCTCCGAACCGACCTCACGTACAGAAAGATTGACATCCGCACGCATGGACCCCTCCTGTAGTTTACAATCGGACGCCCCAAGATACTGGATGATCATACGCAGCTTTTCCAGATATGCGATCACCTCATCCGCACTGCGCATATCAGGCTCTGACACGATCTCAATCAGAGGGACACCGGAACGATTATAATCTACCAGACTGCAGTCGCCCCATTCGTCATGAACAAGCTTGCCCGCGTCCTCTTCCATATGGATCTCGTGAATACCGACTTTCTTTTTGACAGCATTCTGATCAGCATCCTTTGTCTCAATCTCCACATATCCGTTACGGCAGATCGGCAGATAAAGCTGCGATATCTGATAGTTCTGCGGATTGTCCGGATAGAAGTAGTTTTTCCGGTCAAATTTACAATGTCTTGTGATATCACAATTCGTCGCCAGTCCCACTGCCGCCGCATATTCCACCACCTGTTTATTGAGCACCGGAAGGGAACCCGGCATACCGGTACAGACCGGGCAGGTGTGGGTATTGGGTTCTCCGCCAAACTGGGTTGAGCAGCCGCAGAAGATCTTTGTCTTTGTAGCAAGCTCTACATGAACTTCCAAACCTATGACTGTTTCATATTCTTTTGCCATATCTATTACCCCTGCCTTTCCTGAAGCTGTTCTCGAATCTTTTCATATGTGTACGCCGCCTGAATCAGCACATTTTCATTAAAGCAGTCTGCAATCATCTGCAAACCAATCGGCAGCCCTTTGGAATCAACGCCGCAGGGAACACTGATTCCCGGAAGTCCTGCAAGATTGACCGATATCGTATAGATATCGCCAAGATACATCTTGAGCGGATCAGAAAGACTGGCTCCCAGCTTGGGGGCTGTCGTCGGGGCAACAGGTCCCAGAATAATATCATATTTTTCAAATGCATCATCAAACGCCTGCTTGATCAATGCTTTTACTTTCAAAGCTTTCAGATAATATGCATCATAATATCCGGAAGACAGGACAAAAGACCCCAGCATGATACGGCGCTTTACTTCCTCGCCGAACCCTTCGGAACGCGTCTTTTTATACATGTTATGAAGCCCTTCGTATTCCGTAGTACGGTAACCATATTTGATGCCGTCAAAACGCTCCAGATTGGAGCTTGCCTCTGCATCGGCAATGGTATAATATGCCGGTATTGCATAATCCACAAGGCTTAAATCAAATTCCTCTACAATGGCACCGTGGGCTCTGAGCTCATCCGCTGCCTTTTTCACTGCTGCAGAAACCTCAGGATCCAGACCCTCGCCAAAATAATCTCTGGGAATCCCAATCTTGATCCCCTCCACATCCTCTATAAGCGCGGCCGTAAAATTCGTATCATTGCGCAAAATAGAAGTGGAATCCTTCTCATCGGCCTTTGCAATGGTTTCCAGAACAACCGCCGTATCCGTGACATCCTTACACAAAGGACCGATCTGATCCAGCGAGGAGCCATAGGCGATCAGTCCGTACCGCGATACTGTTCCATACGTAGGCTTCAAGCCGACAACGCCGCAGAAAGCCGCCGGCTGCCGGATCGACCCCCCGGTATCGGAACCAAGCGCAAAGAAGCATTCTTTCGCTGCAACTGCCGCCGCCGAACCGCCGGAAGACCCGCCCGGCACATGCTCCGGATTCCAAGGGTTTTTCGTTGCACCATATGCCGAAGTCTCCGTCGTGCTTCCCATGGCAAACTCATCCATATTCGCCTTGCCAATGATCACAACTCCCGCTTCCTGCAGATGTCTTACCGCCTCCGCCGTATAGGTGGGCACAAAATTGCCAAGGATCTTAGATGCGCAGGTGGTCAGCATCCCCTCCGTCGTCATATTGTCTTTGATCGCCACAGGAACGCCGGCCAATGGTCCCGTCAGTTCCTTTGCGTCGATCTTTTTCTGGATCAGGTCAGCCTGCCTTAACGCACCTTCCTTATCCCATGTAATATAGCAATGATATGTTCCTTCCGTCTGCTCGATCTGCTCTATGACAGCTTCCACAGCCTCTCTGACGGATACCTCTCCGGCTTGTATCTTTTTTCCCAGCTCCACTGCCGTACAATCCAATATACCCACAGCCTTACCTCCTGAACACTATTTCTTATAGGCAATTGCGAAACGCCCTATGTTGCACTATTTCTTTTAGTCAAAAGTCCTTGGAACCACAAAAGTTCCGTCCTTTTCCTCCGGCGCATTGGCAAGGATATGCTCCCTGTCGTCCCCGTTTGTCACCACATCCTCACGAAATCTGTTGCATAACGGATGTACATGGCTCATGGGCTCTACGCCATCCGTATCCAGCTCTCCCAGTTGATCGATATAATCAAGCATTTCCTCAAGATCTTTTTTCGCCTGCTCCTTCTGCGCCGCATCCAGCTCCAGCTTGGACAGGATGCCGACATATTCTATTGTTTCATCAGTAATTACATTTGCCATAGAGCTATCCCTCCTTGCCTCAGTCTCTTACCTTAATGTGCACTTCTCTCAGCTGCTGTTCGGTCACTTCATTCGGCGCGCCGCACATCAGATCCTGTGCAGTGCCGCTCATGGGGAACGGAATGACTTCACGGATATTTTCTTCCTGACGAAGCAGCATGATCATACGGTCCACTCCCGGCGCCATACCTGCGTGGGGCGGTGCGCCGAACTGAAACGCATTGTACAATGCGCCGAATTTACTCTTTAATACTTCCTCATCATATCCTGCAATTTCAAATGCTTTGACCATAACCTCCATATCGTGGTTACGGACTGCACCGGAAGAAAGCTCCACGCCGTTGCAGACGATATCGTACTGGTATGCCAGAATCTCCAGCGGATCTTTTTCCTGCAATGCTTTCAGACCGCCCTGCGGCATAGAAAACGGATTGTGCGTAAATCCGATCTTCTTCTCCTCCTCATTATATTCATACATGGGAAAATCATTGATATAGCAGAAACGGTACGCATCCTTCTCAATCAGATCCAGCTTCTCGCCAAGTTCTGTTCTGATCTGTCCTGCATACAGATTGGCCCTTTCCTCCTTATCCGCGATAAAGAAGATCGTATCTCCAACCTCCAGACCTGCCAGTTCACGGAGCACTGCTTTCTTTTCCTCCGGAATGAATTTATCGATGGGTCCCTTATAGGAAAGATCCTCCATCACTTCCAGATAGCCTAAGCCGCCCATACCGATGGAATTGGCAAATTTTAATAATTTCTCATGAAAGCCCTTGGACATCTCGGCATGCACCTTGATTCCGCGGACTGTCCTGCCGTGGAACATTTTAAATGTACACTCCTGAAAGAAATCCGTCAGATCGATGATACGCAAAGGGTTACGGAGATCCGGCTTATCCGTGCCAAACTCGATCATGGCCTGTTTATAAGGGATCACCGGATAAGGCGCCTTTGTAATCTTAGCGCCCTCAGGTGCAAATTTCTCAAATACTGCCGTCAATACTTCCTCTCCTACTGCAAAGACGTCCTCCTGTGTGGCAAAACTCATTTCAAAATCCAGCTGGTAAAATTCACCCGGAGAACGGTCCGCCCTGGCGTCCTCATCACGGAAGCACGGTGCAATCTGGAAATACTTATCAAACCCTGACGCCATCAATAGCTGCTTGTATTGCTGCGGTGCCTGCGGCAGCGCGTAAAATCTGCCCTTATATTTTCTGGAAGGCACGATGTAATCTCTGGCGCCTTCCGGAGAAGATGCACAGAGGATCGGCGTCTGAATCTCCAAAAATCCCATCTGCGTCATCTTTTCACGCAGATAAGAGATCACTTTGGAACGGAAGATCATTGCCTCCTTGACCTTCTGGTTACGAAGGTCCAGATAACGATATTTCAGACGCAGGTCTTCCCTGATCTCTTTTGATGTCATGATTTCAAAGGGCAGCTGCTTATATACCTTTCCAAGCACATCGACTGATGCGGCTTCGATCTCAATCGTTCCGGAAGGGATCTTGGGATTGTAAGTATCCTCGGAACGCTGCTCTACCTTACCCTGAATGGACACGCAGTCCTCCTTGGTCAGACCGTCCAACAGGGACGTATCACGAAGAACCACCTGTACTACGCCGTACATATCCCGAAGATCGATAAAGGATACTCCGCCATGATCGCGGATATTCTCTATCCATCCGGCTACCCGTATCGTCTTATCAATATCAGATTCTGTAATCTGATCCAATGTTACCTCTCTGTAAATCGTACTCATATTTCTTCTCCCTTCCATAACCAGCCTCCATGCTGCGACTGTTTTTATTGCTCTGTTTTTTGCATAAAAAATCCCGGGACACAATATCATTGTATCCCGGGACGGATTATCATAATCCGCGGTACCACCCGCATTGAAATGAATGCTTCCTATCCGCATTCTATTTCCACTCAAAACACGTAACGTGTGCTGACGTACCATCCTAACGTATGCCCTCAGATGGTCTGCTCCGGAGCGTTCCCTATCCTGTTCCTGACCGGCTGCGCTTTCAGTCTATGACGCAGCCTCCCTGATGCCTTCGCCAGGCAGAGTCTCCTTCTTAGCATTTTCCTGTTATATATCTATACAGAAATCACTATATCATTTATAAAGCAGAAACTCAAGAATTATTTTTCTTATTTTTCATGTTTTTCTTATTTTCATACATTCTAGCATCGGCAATCTCAAATAGTTCTGCCAGTGTCTTCTCAGCGCAGCTTTCATCATAAACCGCATAACCGCTTGCAATACTTAAATCATAGCCCCTGTTCTGTTGGCTGTTATAAGCGTTCAGCTCCTCTTGCAAACGTTCGATAGCCTGCCCACACCGCTCAGCAATCTGCTCTCCTAATATAAATACTACAAATTCATCGCCGCCGATACGATAGCAGTCGCCTTTTTCCTGTGTAAAGGCGCGGCTGATCGATTCCGCTCCCTTTTTGATCATCTGGTCGCCTTCACTATGCCCCAGCGTATCATTGACCCATTTTAAATTATTAACGTCAAATACAACGATCCCTATGCTGCCTTCTTCATGCTTTCTCTTTTCAAACTCCTCCATCTTTTCCTGAAATGCAGTGCGGTTACCGATTCCTGTCAGACCATCCATATAAGCAAGCTGGCTGACAAAATCCACATGGACTCCCTTGCGCACCGCTTCCACCGTCCTTTTCATACTGGAACCGCCGAAGCAGATGATCCAGATCAGCAGTCCGAACCGGATAAACATGGCGTTATCGCCGCCGGTCTTTAAATAATAACGGAAAACATCAATCGCCGCCGTAACCGCAATGGAAATCAGACCGAGCCCCCGGGCAACCTGATATGTACGATTCCCCTGTTCACCCAGAAACTTAAAAGAATTTCTAACGCCGCTATAAAACAACATTATAGCCGCCAATATCAAAATAGCATGTGCCATTGTCAGTGTCTCATGATAATCCATGATCCCCAAGAAATGAAGCACCGTACACGCAATAAACTGTAGGGCGGAAAGAAAACAGATGCCCCTGATCAGCTTCTCAGGTTTCTGCTCAAAGGAGGCATTCAAATAAAGCATCAGAGGGATCGTAAATAGCGGGATCAATCCGCAGCTTAACAGCTGGATCATCCTGCTGTCACCGAAAAATATCTGCAGCAGATTGGTTTCCGTAAAACACCATGCGCCGATCATAAACGCGAAAACGCCAAGATATAACAGCTCGTGGTTCTTCTCTTTCTGCATGTTCACCGGAATATCCAATACCATCAGGATTATTCCAATCAACATGATCAGCCCTGCCGTAATGGCAGCAACCGCTTTTTCCGCAACGATATCCAATAGCTGCCCTGCCGCCATTCCAATCACCACGTGATCGATACATGCCGTGGCGTTTTCATAGACGATCATAAACCTGATTTCTACCATTTTTCCCGCATCGTCCGGAAATAAGGGGATAAAGTTCCATCTGGTCCCCTGAGATTTCATATAAACGATATTGTCCTCATGGTACGGTTCATACCTGAGTTTTCCGCCCACATAAACCTGATAATTGATATTTTTGGACCGGAAACACAAAAATGCAATATCCCTAAGCTGCTGCGGAAGCTTATAATAAACGGAAGTCTCCTGATAAGGAGCAATTCCCTCGATCCGCTGTAAATGGGAAAGATCAGCTTCATCCCCACCCGTCAGAAACCATCCCTCTTCCACCGGAATATTACCCTGTGCCAGATCATCCCGCATCTGGGGGCCCTTATAGTAGATCACTGCCCATAGCAAAAGAATGGCAAAACATGAGACCATGATCACATATATCATTTGAATTAAATGACTGCCTTTTTTCATATCAACGATTCAACCTACGCTCTCTATAACACAATATCATATCGGCACAGTCCCTATATCCTATTAGGATATTCTTCTGCAATCTTTGTTATGTAAACCAATTCCATATTTCATAGACAGACGCGAATCTATCTAGATCGAAGGAGCATATATTTTATCGAGCTCAACGACGGTCCCATTACCATCCCGGATATCCACAATGGAAACGGAACAGTTCGCCGGCACCCCGGTCCTCCAGATATTCGTCTCGCCATCTTCAAAAAAATGCGACAACAGGCATCTTCCGGCAGCTCCATGAGTGGAGATCAGGATATTTTTTTCCGCATAGTCACTACGGGCGGATAACTCCCGCAAAAATAATCCCGTTCGTTCCCTGACCTGCGAAAACGTCTCCCCTCCGGGAAACTGCGGAATGTTTAGTGGATCATGAAAAAACCGCTCCATATGGTCTTCCGGCAGCACCTTACTGTCCAGAACGCATTCCCCTTCCCATTCGCCAAAAGAAATCTCCTGAATCCTATCATCCGTAATGATCGGTATATCCGGTATGTTTCCGTTCCCCTTCGAACCGGAAAGAGCCCTGCCTCTCAGAACGCATTTTGCCGTCTCCAGTGCTCTGGTCAGCGGACTTGAAATCACAACGTCAATCGGAACATCCGCCATTCCTTCGCCCGTCCTCAAAGCCAGTTCTATCCCTTCTTCCGCCAACGGTATATCCGTCTGTCCCTGCATACGCTTTGCTTTATTCCATGCGGTCAC
Source organism: uncultured Lachnospiraceae bacterium (assembly GCA_947174185.1). Lineage (GTDB taxonomy): Bacteria > Bacillota > Clostridia > Lachnospirales > Lachnospiraceae > NK4A136. Next base: position 26,918 of record CAMWHY010000003.1, read on the forward strand.
CCCATGACGGATAATATATAACCTCATAAACTCGCCATACCTTTCTTAAACTTCCTGCTGTTCGTCCTTCTGAATTCTGCTTCCAAACGACCTGACTTCCAGAACTTTTACATTTTTTACATTAAGATAGGCAATTGCGAAACTGCATCCACAATTGCCTTTTCACTTTTCTTAAAATTAATATACCAAATCATTTCTTTCCACGCAAGTAAAAATATATCCCCCATCGATATTGACATCATCCGTCCAAAAATCCCGTTTCATTCTCCCTAATTCCAGATGATCAGGATTTTAACATAATCTTCAGATATTCTTCTGTTTTTCCACGCATCAGCTCAAATCCCCTGATCAGACCATCAAAATCATAGCGATGTGTAATCATCTGTTCCGGATGCACCTTTCCCAACGCAAGCCGATTCAAAACATACTGCCAGTCGTCTTCCTGTGCATTGTCACCACAATCATCATATGACAATATTTTAGCCGGGTTCCGGTGATCAGACACTCCGTCACCGGAAGTTTTATAATATGAGGAATTCCATGTACCGAAAAGTGTCAGCTGATTTCTTAAAATCTTCCAATAAGTCTGCCGATCCAGTATCATATCAGAGGCCGGATTGCCAATCAACATAACTCTGCCGCCGGGTGCCGTATGGTTGACTGCCAGATTCACTGTTTCATTCACACCGACACATTCAAAAAAAACGTCAATAACTTTTTCCCGGGCGCATTGTTCCAGCCATACATCTGCCCCTCCATCTCTGCTGTCATAGAACTGTCCCTCGGATATCCCCAGCGCAAGAGCTTTTTCTTTTTGGATGTTTTTATTGCCGATGACAAGGATATCATCATACCCGGCTTCCTTTAAAAACATTAAAAGAAATAGCCCAATCGTTCCTAAACCACAAATTGAAATCCTCAAATCTGTATTCCATTTTTTATTTTCTGTCTGTTGTTTCCCGGTTACTTGCAAAACTTTCCGCATGGCATGAACTGCCACCGCCATCGGCTCCATCATTGCTGCCTGTTCAAAAGTCACTTCCTCCGGCAGTTCGATCAGATTCCACACCGGCACACTGACATACTCTGCAAAGCCTCCATCCCTTCTTGAGCCAAGATAGCTATAATTCCTGCACATTTCATATCGTTTCTGTCTGCATGGCAGACATTTTCTACATGGGATCAACGGAAAAATCCCCACTCTCTTCCCGATCCATGAAGTATTTTGATCTTCGTGCATACCTTCCCCTGCATTGCAGGATTCTGTCTGAGCATACGCCCCTTTCGCCGCAGCGCTCCCAGCCTTCACCACGATACCGGAATACTCATGTCCCGGAATCAGCGGATAGGAATAGGTGCCATGATAATAAATACGGGAAATATCAGAGCCGCAGATCCCCGCCGCCTTTACCTGAACGATCACTTCCTCTGGTCCGGGCACAGGCTGTTCCACCTCTTCTATCCCAAATTTGCCGATATCCCTTAATACATAAGCCTTCAACTGCATTCTCTCCTATCATGGTCTCTTACTGCTTTTCCCTGCTGTATGATCTGCCGGAATTTTTCCAGATCCGCCATCGTCGTGATCTTAAAGTTCCCTTCATCCCCCGGAATCGGCACTGCATCCATCCCTGCTTCCAATGCAGCCTGCAAGGAGCCGGTAATATGAAGAATCCTGTCAGGCAGCAACCCCTTTACAGCCTCATAATACCGCCCAAGCAAAAAACCTTCCGGCGCCTGCCCGGCAGCAAGCTTTGCCCGTTGGGCTGTTCCGGTAAATTTACCATTTTCATATAGATATATTGTATCTTTCAATGGGAGAATCGGCGTAACTGCCTCATGATTTTTTAATGTCTTTAGAATCTCCGTAATCGTCGCGCTGCCCACCAACGGTCTTGCAGCATCGTGTATGATCACATGGTCTTTGGGATCAGCATATGTCAGAATGTCTGCCAATCCATTCAAAATAGAATACTGCCGGTTTGCTCCGGGTCTGGAAAATCCCGCCAGTTTCTTTCCCGCATATTGTGATATCAGATCATGCCAGCTCTCATCCGCCACAATCTGGACCCGCTCTATCATCTCATGTTCTTCAAAAATGTCCAATACATAAGAAATGATGGGTCTATCCTCTACTCTGATATACTGTTTGGGGATATCCGTCCCCATCCTTGCACCTGTACCACCGGATAAAATCAGTGCGATATTCATCAGAATTTCAACTCCCTTATCCCCTTTAAGACGTCTCCATAGGATCTGCCCCGCCCAAAAAGAAGCGTTGTTCCCAGTACAAAACCATCCATTCCCTTTGGAGCAAACTCCCGGATCTTATCCGCACTGCAGGCTCCATCCCAAAATAGTTCAAAATGCATCTCCTCTTTAAGCGCTAATAGCTTATCGATCTTTTTCCCCATATAGGGAAGATACATCTGACCAGCATTGCCGGGATTCACTGTCATGACAAGCACTTTTTTTACGATGCGCAGCATTTCCATAATATATTCCACACTAGTTCCCGGATTAATGGCAATTCCCGGAATCATTCCGGCATTAATAATCTTTTGGAGAGTGGTAGAGGCATGGTATTCTGCTTCCGGGTGAATATAAACTGTATCTCCCTTACGCAGCGCACCTAAGAAAATTTGAATATTGGAATTGGGATGCTCTATCATAAGATGAACATCCAGCGGAGTCTTTGTGGCAGAGGCAATAAACTGCAAATCATTGTAAGACATCGCAAAATTGGGTACGAACCGTCCATCCATAATATCAATATGAAAGGAATCAATCCCACCCTCTTCCAGAGCCCTTACTTCTTTTTCAAGGCAGCCGTAATTAGCACACATCATTGAGGCTGTTAATTTAAAATTCATCTTTGGGAGTTCTCCCTATTTTTATCATCCATCTGCAATATAAAAGCATTTCCATAAATATTAAATCTACTTTTATATTTTTCCTCTCTTTTTACGCATCTCGAATTATTAAATGCACGTTTAATTTCTATAGATAATCTATTCGTCAGTTCCCCTATTTATAGAAAAGTAATATACTTCCCTCACTATATAGGTACGTCATTGGCTATTTATTAATAGTAAGCTCCCGCTTCCACTTCGACAATCGTAATTCCAGTCTGCACTGACGTACTGCTGTCCGACAGTTCGGAAACTGTCTCCGCGGGTGCCTGTGAAGACATACTGCTTCCTGTAGTCCCAGCATCGTCTCCTGATACATTGCTGCCTGCCGAATCAATCGTCTCTGCAACGTCAGCACTACTGCCATCTTCTGTCTGCGCAGTTTCTGTCTCTATATCTGTAGCATCATCATTATCTGTCAATACACTGTCTTCTGTTTCACCATGATTATCTGTAACATTATTTTCCGATATCACATTGCCCAAATCATCTGCAGATTCATGGTGATCTTCTCCAGTTTCTTCTATATAATTGTTTTCCACATTCTGCACTTCCGAAGGCAGAACTTCCCCGTTTTCTGATACGTTGTTATCTGATTCGCCGTTCATTAAGATACTGTTATCCGATACGTCGTTCATTGAGACACTGTTATCTGATACACTGTTCATTGAGATACTGTTATCTGATACACCGTTCATTGAGATACTGTTATCCGATACACCGTTCATTGAAATACTGTTATCCGATACACTGTTCATTGAGATACTGTTATCCGATACACCGTTCATTGAGATGCTGTTATCTGATACACTGTTCATTGAGATACTGTTATCCGAAATACTATTGTCTGATACAGTATCTTCATTGTTTACAATTGGGTCCACTTTCCATGTCACAACAATCTGCGGAAGCTCAGCAAGATACTCCCAACTGCCGTTTGGATTACATGCCCCCGTCAGACCAAAGGAATATTGCTCCTCTCCAGCTCCTTCGATCGCTTCATCCATTGATATCTGTCCCATCTCATAAATAATCTTTACTTCTCCACTTTCTGAAAGCGGAACCACATTGCCCTTATCATCCACCAATGCTAAATAAAGACTATTCCTGTTATCCCCTTTAAAGGTAGGATCATTCGTTAAGGAAATAGTATCATGATTCTGCAGACTTGCCGTCAATGTAATCATGACCGGTACTGTACTCTGGCTCGTAATCGTCAGTTGATCACTTCTGCTGGAATAATCGTATCTTCCTTCCGTATTTCTAAAATAAAGCGTACTTCCTTCTTCAAAAGAAATATTACCATATTTTACACCATTCGTAGCGGTGATCAAACGCTGCGGATCTATAATATAATCAAAGGGCTGTACGCCGTATTCACTAATCGCAGGCTGATCTATGGCTACAATTTCTTCCTCTGTTACAACAGGCGAAACCGTGTTTCTCCTAATGACAGAATCACTTTCTGCTTCAGAGTCTTCCGCTTTAGCGCTTTCCACTTCTGCAACGGCATCTTCCGTATCAGAATTTTCCGTATCTACAACAGCTTCTTCTGTATCATGGTTTTCCGTTTCTACAACAGCTTCTTCTGTGTCAACGTTTTCCGTTTCTATTTCCATAAAAACATCTTCAGTTTCTGTACTTTGCGTTTCCGAAATAGCATTTCCTGTATCAGTGCTTTCCGTTTTCATAATTACATTTTCTATATCAACGCTATCAATATCAACATTATCAATTTCTACAATAGTACTTTCTGTGGAAACGCTGGAAGTATCTGCCCCAGATGCAGCCGCATAGCAAGAAAACCCTTGCAACAGAAGGGTTGAAATAATGCATACAAATACGATTAGGTTTTTCCAGAGATAATTTCTCATCCTGATCTTTTCATCTCCTAAAATTAAGTTCCCAGAATTAAGTTCCATCTTCTCCAGCTTCTTAATACTAACTACATTTAACCGCTGTATTGTTATTCTATCATAAAAGCCTTAATATAACAAGGGTTGGACGCTTTCGGCAGTCTCGGTTTCTTTGGTTCATCTTTCATTTTTCAAATCGGAGAAATAGTCAAAATTGACTCCTTAAAATTCCTATTTTTTCCGCAGTAGCAAAGTAGTTAAATTTTAATATAACATTCTGAAATTACTCCCCCGGAAATATTAATAAAATTTTTTAATAATTTTAATATTTTTTTTATATATTTTCTTTTTGAAAAACTTTAGAATAACCTTGTAGTGAATTATTATTTTTTTATTACTTTTTTGTATTTACCGCCCATTAGAAATTCTATTTCTCCCATTATATATCCTTTAAATATAGACTTTTCCAAGTTAATTAAATCGTGTTATAACTATATAATCTATTTCATCAATATAAAACAATCCACAGACAATAGATCATCAGACAGAGGAAACGCAATAAGCTATTAAGTGTTATGTTTCATAAACTCCGAATACTGATTCTGCGTTTTTCCCCTGTTCTCCCGTTCCTCTTCTTCCATCCATCCACCAAAGAAATAGTGAATAGATACCGTATGCTCTTTGATCTTTTCCTCACAGCTCAAATAATCATATGGATGAAATACACTTGCCGGATATACGGTCATATCATTGATAATTTGTAATGTATTGTCAATTCTCATTCCATGCCGGATAAAAGGCATTGTTTCATACAATCCGTTTGTTTCTATGTTCAAGCTCCCGTCACTCATTACAAATGGAAATTTCAACCGATAGTCAAGCATTTCCTGTATCATAGGATGATGGGGAACTGCGCCAATACCGCCGCCGGAATTAATGTTACCCCATTGTTCTACACCAACAAAGCCTTTCTGATGCAGAAAATCATCCAGTGGTTTCAACAGTTTTACATCCGTGTCCAAATAAATGCCGCCATACTCATATAAGATATCCAGCCTTGCTACATCAGTAACAAATCCCCATTTTTTATGCTCCGCCGCCTGTCTGGTATATTCATACTTATCAATATCAAAGTTGTTTTCATCCCATCGTAATATCTCATAATCAGGGCAATACTGGTTCCAACTTTCCATACATTCTTTTAGAAAATCCGGAAGTTCCTTACCTCCAAACCAGCAATAATGGATTTTCTTTGGGATCTTTGGCCGTTGGTCGATCATCTGCATCATGGGAACGATATAACAGTCTACATCAGTAAGCGCTTCTATGCCATCAAGAAAATTCACAACAGAATAGAATTTACTATTAGTAAGCAAAACCACCGCATCTTTAGAAATCCTTTTCAGCACCTCCGGCAGCCTGATTTCATACTCATAGGTTCCGATCACAACGCTCTTTCCCGTTTTACGCTCATCTATATCCACGTAACACTCCACATAATCGTGCAGCTGGTATGTATTAACAATGTAGGGGACAACTATCTGGCCAATCATGCCTGCGCCATATACAAAAATACGGCTGTTTCGTTCCTTTATATTTTTCGCAAACTCCAGATAAGTGGTCCTTTTCAAATTCATTGCAGCAATAACTCCTTTGATTCCTTAATTCAACGCGGCATTGCATATAAGACAGTCTCACTCGCGCCATTCGCGTGATGCCTTACGTACAGCTTGTATTCCGGAACAAGTTCCTTGATATATAATGGAATTTCATACATATCCGCAGCCTTATGATAAATACAAATTGCAAGTTTTGGTTTACAACGCTGAATGGTATGCCTTGCTCCCTTTAGCGACTCCAATTCTGACCCCTCAACGTCCATTTTTATAAAAGTAACATTCTCATCAGATGCTATAGCATCATCTATCGCCATCACTTCAATGCTTGTCCCGCCACTCTCTGAAATATGAGATCTTCCATCAGAAGAAGCATCGAAGCTGATTGTCTTATTCTCGCTCCATGTTCCTTTCCCAATGATTTTCACAACCCCATCTTCAAAATGTAAATTTGCCACTTTTTCACATTTGGCATAATTATTCAGGTCAGGTTCAAATGCGTAAACCCTCTCCAGAGTCTTACAGTGGTCTTTCAGTCTGATGGAAGATGATAAATCACAGCATCCCGCATCCACAAATATCTCCTTCTCCTCAAATGTCATAAAGTCTGGATTAAAATACTGCTCCTCCTGTGCCACAAAAATATAAGGACCAACACTAAATATCCGTTTTTCCTCTATTCCATTCTTCATTAAATCATTTTTTATTTCCGGAAAATATTTTGTAGAGGTAATAATGATGCTGCTTTCCTGATCCTCCAAAAGTTCCTCCGGCGCAATCACCTTATAACCTTTAAAGTTATTCTTTCGTTTTTTTTCATCAGAATCACAAAAGCACTTTAACCGCTTATCATTTTCAAAGTAATGAAATGTAGCGTGGGCGCCCTCACCAACCCCATATAGGATAAAAGGCCGATCCTGTGGAATCCTTGCAAGAAGATTTGGAATTTCCGTATCGTTCAAAATTGCCAGATCGGGAACATACCGGTCAACAATATATCTCATATAATGATATTCCCCAGTAATCAGGAAATTCAGCCGGTTCAGATAAATATCTTTCGATTCCTCATCCTCCAGCCAGCTGTATATTCTACGAAAATCAGAAACTACTTTTGACGCATGCATACTAGTCCTCCCAACTATTTTTCAAAGGATGACTTTTCCGGCAGGACACTTTCCAATGCACGGTTAATCTCATCCCGTATCTCCACAAACTCCTCCGGCGTGCAGTCCTCCGTCAGACACACCATCTGATGTGGTTGATCAACAATATCCTCCGCTACCTTTTTATAGTTATCTATAGTTACCAAATATGGCTCCCCCAAGGTCTTTCTTGGAATGAAGTCGCCTGTGCATAACTGCCAATACCGGACGATACACTGGCTCAAATCCGTATAGCCACGAAAATGATTGGAGGAAGCCAGCGCCAGCCTTTCCGGCTCTATCTCCCATAAATGCCGCAAAACTGATTTTTTTAAAGCAACCGGCATGTGTCTGTCATGAAAGCCAACAAAATGATTCCAATAACTCAACCCCTCTGTCCTTTGCAGCAGCTCTCCATACCCGTCATAAAACCATTTCTCCCTGTTTTTCTCCTGAACTTCTCTTTTCTGAAAATGCCGGTTAATAAAAAGCAGGTTATTGATTTTCACCATACAGGAATATTCTGTAATCTGTCCTACATCCACCGGCATAATAGGCGATTCCACCGCTTCGTCGCATACCATTTGGTTCTGAAAATAATAATCTTCCCGAATCTCTGACAACGGGAAAATATCGTCATTAAATAAAATAAAATTCTCTGACAATTCATCAATCCTAAAATAGTTCATCTCTATGGTGTTAGAATTGAAGGTCGGCAGATACTCCTTAGGGATATAGTCCTCATGCTTAATCAGTTTTAATTTCGGATGATCAGGATTCAGGAAATCAGGAATCTGTCCGCATGTCACCAGAAAAACTTTACGCACCCACGGCATATATCGTTCAATCCCCCGGAAAATAAGATGAAGGTTATCCCAGCTTTCATAGCGCACATTGGAATTGGCATTGATATCCATTCCACAGCTTACTGCATATTCATTTTTCTTTTCCTGCCAACGAATGTCGCTGCTATCTACCCACGGAATGATAATATCAATCGGATGGCTGCTCATTTTCATCCCCCAATCTTATATATATTTAACAACGGATCATAAAGATCCACCCTGACCTGACGATAAAGCTGTACTTTGCCGTCTTCCACAATTGCTTTATGGTAAAATGGATTTCCATATACAAGGAAAATATCCCGATTTCTTCTTTCCCAGCTTTCAAGGATATTATTGATGACTTTCCGCACCCCTTCTTCTCCAAACGGATTATAAAGGAAGAAAATACTGTAACCATCAATATCCTTGTACTCTGTTGCATCCCCCGTTATAATATCCGCAGAGACGTTCAATTCCCTCATATTATTTCTGCAGATCTTTGCGATATCAGCATTCCATTCCACACCACCGACTTTTACCATGTCACTCATTACTGCCATCAATAGAATCTGTCCTTTGCCACACCCTATGTCCATAAAACTTTTTTCACAAGGCAGCATTCTTATTTCTTCAAAAACACGGTCAATAGAGGAATGATCAAAGGGCTTGCTTTCATAGTAGTCTCCACTGTATAAATCGGGTCTGTCTTCCTTTGTTACATAAGAAAAATCAAGATTTGTATGACTTTTTTCCAGATACTCCAGATAACTTCCCCCAACCTCGCTGCGAACATCAAAATAGTCCTTGTCCTTTTCACAGCCAAGTTCTGCAAGCAACTTTTCTACTCCCTCATCTTTTCGGATCGTGAGCAGGATGATATATTCTTTCGGGTTAATATACTGTAAAATAGACGACCGAAATATAGTTGCCCATTTATCTCCGCAGGGCAGCGTAATATATTCGTCAATGTAATAATCAACAGGCATCCTTCCATCCACATCATAGAGCAAATGTGTCAGAAATGCACCGCCCTTACCGCATCCCCAGACAATCAGTTTTCTTTTCTGCCGAATCGCATATGTCACAAGATCCGATACATATGCATACATATCTCCTACAAGGTTTTTTCTTTTCTCACTGATCTGCATCTATCAATCACCCATACCTTCCAACAGACTCCTTAAAGAGTATATTTTTTCGAAACCAAATGCTTTTAAGTTCCTCTCAATCTCCGGATATTCATAAATTACCGTTACAATTACCGGCAATCTGTGATCCGCTTTTTCTAAAGGAATGACTGGTATTTTACCGCCGTCAAACTGCCCTGCCCTGCGGTCTATGACCGCTTCTATATGGATCTTGGTGCCAGACAATTCCCGTATCAGAAGTTTTCCAAGTTCTCCATATCCATAGATATAAGTTGTTGTAATTCCGTTCTTCAACAACTCGTCAACTATCCTGATGCTCTCTAAAAGCCTCAAAATCCATCTTTTTAATACCCAGCCGTTGACACGTTCCTTCTGTAATAATATCTCTGTCTCCGAAATCACCGAATCTGTTTTTTCAGATAAATCTATCTCCTCATATACCTCTATTTTCTTTCCCGGCATACGATAAAGCGTCCCCCGGTAACACGCGCATTGTTCTGCCAAAACATCATAGGGAAGTTCCTTTAATTGCGACTGGTGCAGACGAATCAGCTCACATTTTCCCTGCACAGCATCGGAAATATCCAAAAAATGCGTAGGCGACTGCAAAGGTGTATGAACTTCATATAGGTAACACTCCGGCATCTCTTCAGAAGCCACCTTTTTTGCCGCCTCCTTTACGCACAGGAACGCCGCTTTATGGTCGGGATGGTCATCCGATAATCCGGTAACGAAAATCTTGCTATATTCCTTCAAAGAGATTTCGGTCATACAGTCTGTATGGGAAAGCAGGGTTCCGTCTTCTATGTCAAGCATTCTAAAACAGCCGACATTCAGCCGCTTCATTTCATTAAGAAATTCCTGTTTTCTGATTTGTTTTTCCTTCTCAGGCGCAGTATCTCCCTGACCCTGTCTTCCATCAGTCAATACAATGACTTCACATTGTTTTGCATACTGCAGCAAAACTCCACCGGGACCGATACACTCATCATCCGGGTGCGGTGCAATAATCAATATCCTGTCATTCTCCCTAATGTCAAGCGCCTTCATCTATCCTCCGTTGATAATCCATGATGATCTTTTCTAAAATACTGTTCCAGTAATATACCTTTTCAAATCGGACTGCCAGAGCTTTCTCCACTTCTTCATCTTTGTTGTTCAACGTAATCAGTATTGCGTCTGCTTCCGGCAATTCATCTTCCGGTGAATATATTCTGATGTTCTCCGCGTCCGTTACTTTCCGATCGATTCCATAACCCACCGATAATGCGAGATTCTTTGACAACTGCAGAAAGGAATGTCCGCAAACCCCGTAGCCGTAAAACCCTACGGAATCAATTTCCCTCTCTTGAAAGAATGCATTGATACCGTCGATCATTTCTTTACGGTAAATTGTGCCGCTATAGGCGGTGAAAGCCTCCGCCCCAAATCTTTTCTTATATATGTAACTTCCCCCGCCTAAATACAAGTATCTGCACTTTCGTTTAATAAGTTCTTCCATAAACTTCACATACATCAATAATCCCGGCGAGTATTCCTTTAACTCTGTATTATAGCTGAAGTTTTCAAAAAAAACGATATCCTCTGTCTGGCAAAAGAACGCTACTGCAACTTGGGTATCTCCTGCTTTCATCAACATTGCATCCGTCACATAATACCTGTCCAGATATTCCGATGCCGACATCCTATAATCTGTGCCATGGGTTTCTTTTTTCCATCTAAAATAGGTATCTACAATATGGTCCGGTATTTCATTTCTCGAATAAATTTCTATTCTTAAATCTCCAACCCTTTCATCCAGCCACCTGAGCTTCCTTCGGATCGTTGCCCTGTCCCTGCGTTCCGCACGGTTCATCAGTTCATCAAAATCACCGGGAAGCGGCACCCGGATATCATTCACTTCTTCCAGAAAGTTGCCATAAGGATTGCCACATCTCGTCAACTCAATTGCACAGATCTGTTGATCTACAAAACACTCTTCAATTACCCTGTCAAAGATATCCTGCGGCAGAGGTTTTCCCCAGATATTTATTTTGGCATTGACTCCCTCCGTATGGATATCCAGACAGTATTTTGTATCTGAGTCACAAAAAGAAATCCCATGATTTCCTTCCTTAAAAATAAGGTCAAAACGGTTATAAATTAAATTGTCTGTATCAAACCTTGCCTGTTCGTTCATCTTAAACACTCCATACAATAGCTTCCTCAGCTATCCCCTTCGCCAAAAGAAATTCCCTGACCGCCATCGCCGTTTTCTTTTCCTCAATTGCAATCACTATCTTATCCGCAGTTCCCGGAATGATTTCATCCGGAACGCTGACCAAACCTTCCAAATCCTTTAACATTGCTGCTTTCGCATCAAACCAGCCAACAATTTCATAATTTGAATGCTTCTTTAACTGCCGATAATAACTCCGGCCTATGTTACCTGCCCCGTAAATGGCAATCCGATGATATCCTTTGATCCGCCGGAATGGAAAGGGAAACTGTTCCCCACTATCTCTCTGTAGTTTCTTCATTTTCCAAAAGAGATACTCCTTGGCGTCCCCATTCATAATCTGCCGGTATTCCTCCACTCTAGAAATCATGTCATCCTCTGCCATCTCATCTATACCAAACTCTGGAAATACCGTATTTTTGACAAAGTCATATACTTTCTCAAAATTAGAAAGGCTTCTCTGTGCCTCCACCAACCCGACATAACGTATCAAAATCTGATTCAAAAAGCTGCGTTGTACGATCTCATATCGTCCCCGCTCCTGCAATCCTGCTTTCAGATATCTCGCAGTTGATATAATATCCTCCACATCGATCTCTGCTTCGCCAAATCCCTGCAGACTTACAGGATTATTGATCCGATATGTTACTAGTTTGTCAGGAATCCAGCTGATCCTTTCTGCCAATGCCATAGACAAGCAGACAAAATACTCGTCGTTATCCCGTTTTGAGTCTTGAAAAAAAAGACCTTCCCGTTCAATAAATTCTTTTTTGTATAATTTGTTTTGTGGTCCGGAAAATGCAAAATTAAGGATATAATCCGGAATATCCCTGTAAGAAACCGTCCCTTGTTCTTCAAACTCACGCACATAGGACGTCCGCAGATAACCGACTGCATCTATGTATTCACATGTGGCGTTATCATAACTGCGAATATCGCAGACCACAATATCGGAGCGATGCCTCCGGGCAGACGTAACCATTTGCTTTAGCATATCCTGCTCGCAAAAATCATCCCCGTCAAAAAAGAGCAGATACTCCCCCCCAGCATATTTCATTCCGTTATTTCTAGCCACGCCCGCATATTGGTTAGACTGTCTGATCAGGCTTATGCGGCTGTCTTTTTTTACATATGCCTCTATGATTTCTGCCGTATCGTCCGTAGAACCGTCATCGACACAGATAATCTCAAAATCCGTATATGTCTGCTTCCTAAAGGAATCAAGACATTCTTCTATGTAATCTGAAATATTGTAGCAAGGTATAATCACAGATATCTCCGGCATTTCCTTCCTCCCATTTACAAAATATCAAGAATACCATCTTTTTCACAGAAAATGGCAAATATATCCTCCTTGTATTGCGGATAAAAACTTATCATCCGTGTCCTACCGCAAACCTTTGATAAGTTGTCAAGCATCTCATCATTGTAGATATAACTTGATACGATGATAGCATCAAAAGAATCATCGATTGCCGTATAGGAAATTTCCCTCATCCCCTCCTTGTAACCGAGTGGGTTTTCTGAAGTAATATAAATAATCATTGCATCGATTGTTCCTATCAGTTTTTTATAAATAGCAAACAACCCCTGCGTATGCTTTCCCGCACCATAAATACCAACTTTTTCACCACTCCTGTTAAACGGAAGCTGTTGCAATACTTCCACATATTTCTCCCGGAGTATATTAATCGTCTGGGAAAATATCCCTTCCAAAGATGCATCGTATAGATCCATCTGTTTCAAGCTATTTAAATCTAACACATAATCCAGAAACATATCTAAGTTTAATCTGTCTGATCTTTCTATAAGGGATTTTCCTATTCTTATAAATGCATCAAACAAATTTAATTCCAGATACATTTGTTTGCAGGATTTGATAAAATCATCCAATTCCCCATGCGACAACATACGTTTAAATATATGTTTATTTCCCGCAACAGCAAGGCGTAAGAAGCTTCTCTCATAAATGGTATAACTATTTCTATCTTGCAACTCCCTATATAAATCTTTCATTACATATGAATATAGCAGTGGTGTTTCATAATGACCATTTTGCAAATTGGATGTAATCCCCACTCTATGATGCACCAAAACCTCAGCTATATATGTAATCTGTTGCGCCAAAGCGATTTGCATATTTACAAAGTATATATCGTTATTTCTTGGGATAGAATGAAACTCTATTTTGTTTTCTTCAATAAATGCAGTGCGAAATAATTTTCCCCATGGCACCGATGTCGATGCCTGAAAAAGAACATCCGAAATTTCAGACGGATGAAAAGGGCATACATTTGGCATATAATATTGATTTAAATATCTGTTTTTTGAATAAATAGATCTGCCACTCTCATTATGGTAATCATCTGCATCGCAAAAGCAGACATCACACTTTTTCTCCTCGCATTTATTTAACATCTTTTCAATCATATCCGGAGACAAAAAATCGTCACTGTCCAAAAAGCAAAGATACTCCCCTGCTGCATGTTTTATCCCCGTATTTCTTGCCTGTCCGGCATTTGCCCTTGACTGACGGAGCAATCGGAATCTAGAATCTCTTTCTGTAAATTTCCTGACAATATCTTCAGAGCCATCCTCCGATCCATCGCTAATACATAAAATTTCTATGTCCTTGTATGTTTGTACCTGAACAGAAAATAAACACTGCTCAATATATTTTTCTGAATTATAGAATGGCACAATAATTGAGACCACTGAATATTCTCCTTCTTTTTGACTCAAACTTCCCACACATAATACGGGATTCTGTCCCAGAGCCTTCTGCATATATTAGAGAGCCATGAACAAAGCTATGATATACCACCATCCTTCACAATTTTCAAAAACTCTTTCAATTGAAGTGTCTCATCCGTGATATATGGTTTTTTCTTCAACCCATTCCAATATCTATATTCGTATTCTTTATCAGAAATCTCTATCCGAAAACTTTCAATACTTTGATCTTGAGTATCATAGATCAACCATTTCCTATTCCACCTTGTATGAAATATAATTTTTTCTTTTTCTTGACCTATAAGAATTACAGAAGCAGACTCTGTTCCATATGTAATAGAAGTCTCTCCTATAGCATTCATAATCTTCTCACACGGTTCAACTATCTTCTTCTGCATGTTTACCCTATAAACAGCATTCCCATTCATCTGACACAAATAAATAAATCCACCAGACTCCAGAGGATTCCACCAACAGATATGTTTCGATTGATTTTTTTGAATCACAATTTCATCCATAAATCCGTTTTTCGGCGACCACAAAAACAGACTTTCTCTATTGTCCAATGAAGCCATAACCCATATTTTTTCGCCGACACGGACAATTCCATGTATCATTTTTATATCGTTGTGTTTTTCATAAACCGTCACTCTGTCTGTCAAAAGATCCAACCCAAACAAAGTCCCTGAAGCTCTCCCCGGAATATATACATTTTCCCCATCCCGCAAATAACCATATGCAAAATAAGGTGATGTATCATTCTCCGGAATAAAATCCTGCACTTCCCTAATCCATGTATCTAAATACGACGTTTTACAATTGACTGCATTGATCTTCAAAATAGCAGGGTAACTTAGCCCCAGCAAATAAATATTATTAGTATCTGAAAAACCTATCCCAAACTTTTTCTCCGCTAGATATTTTTTTTTCGTTTTTATAGTTGGCTGCATAACTCTTGTATACATTAAACTGTCTTTTTCAAAATCATAGAGAATTACATTATCTGATCCGGAAGGTATCAATACCAGATTACCTCCCACCTGACAAACAGTCCAATACTCCCCAGAAGACAAAAAATCATATTCATCCATCCACCTTATGGCCTCTGCTTTCCTCCGTTGAAAATCCACTGAAAAAATTGCATTACAATCTATAGCGATGGCATATAATTTACCTTCTTTGATGATTCCCTGCACACAACTAAAATAATTCTTCTTCATCTTTCATTCCTCAAAAATATCACTGCACTGCCTTCGATCCTTTTTTCTGTCAGATCTCATATTCTCCATTAATCCATCCCAACAAATCAAACCAGGATTCTATTACCATGTCGTTATCATGAAAGTGTTCATGTTCAACGTATATACAACCCGGTAGATTTTTGCCAGAATATAGATAATTCTTCATGAGCAGCAGATGTTTCGTTTTCAACGAACAAAATTCTTCTGCAACCTGATAAGGAAGCTCCATATTAAAAGGTGTAGGTTTTTTATAAGACATTATATAAATTATGTTATTCCAGTCAATCCATTTCCTCATTCTGTTCCATCTATGGATCGCTTGAGATTCATCTTCCTCGTAGGCAAATATAACCTCCACATCTCTTACCCGTCCTACAGGTCTGATTCCGTCCCGAACTTT
The DNA here is from genome assembly GCA_947174185.1 of uncultured Lachnospiraceae bacterium. GTDB lineage: Bacteria > Bacillota > Clostridia > Lachnospirales > Lachnospiraceae > NK4A136. Next base: position 43,011 of record CAMWHY010000003.1, read on the forward strand.
TGTCCAGTAGCCAAATACCATATCTTCCGAAAGATAATCTTTCGGATTTCTGCATATCTTCATAAATCCTTCCGCAGAAATACCCGTGTTAATGGTGGGGGAAGGCATACCCTTTCCTAAAGCTTTGTATATAAATCCCGCAGTACACCGGTCAGAAAGTATGGTAGGAATCTCCGCTGTAATCAGTTTTGCACGAAAATAAGACAAAAACTCATTGATATTATACCTTTTTGTACCTGAAGACAGATGCCTATAAATAGGGACCATGCAGACCGCATCTATATTTTCTGCGTACCAAGGCAATTCCGCCATCACACTGTCCGCCCGAAACGTTGCTACGATAATCCTTAATTTCATTTTGGGCAGCGAACGCAGCATTTCCGGATGAATCATTTTCTTCCCCAACACAAAACATCCATCCCTGTCTGTCACCTTATCAATAAATCCCTCAAAATCTATACCGCATTTCTGCATAAATCGTGCCGTCCACGTTCCATATTCCCCGGCGCCATAAATATAAATAGGAGCACTTTCCTCCTCAAAAAAAGCTTTTGTATCGTTGGTTACACTGATCATTTCGGTTCCTCCGGATCATATTTACTCTTTACAAGTTCCACAATGGAATTCATACAGGAAAAGTGATCCAGATCAGCAATCTCTTTTGGAAGAAATGTGATCTGAAATTCATCTTCCAAACTACAGATCAGATCCATAAGCTTATAAGAATCCATCATCGCAAGTAGTTTCTCCTCCGGTGTTATCTGCTTACCACATGTTTCTTCACACAACTGCTGTATTTTATTTCTGATGTCCATCTGTCATTTCCTCTATTTTTTTATAATTTATTTTTCCGGTATCATATCTGGGAATTTCCGCCATCCAGCAACAGGTAATCCATTTCTTCGGAATCTTCATGTTCCGGTCGAGCAACAATTTGATATCATTATCTCTATCCCGTTCTGTTCCCGTATAACCGATAACGATATGGTTATCCATGCCAATGCAGGCAAATTCCACATCCGAATACTCGTTATACAGATATTGTTCAAGATCGTCAAGACTTACTCTTTTATCCAGAATTTTCACATACCTTGTTATACGCCCGCGCAGAAAGATACATCCAGCTTCATCAATGTATGCTATATCACCAGTATGTATCATCCCATGATTTACATCCTCTTTCATCAGATGTTCGCGACAGCTTGCGTATCCCATACAGATGCTTTTGCTTTTAATGATCAGTTCCCCGGTATCAGCATCTATCATCGGTTCCATATTATCAAAAGCCTTTCCAACTGACCGCAGTTTGATACTATTCACATCAAAATTCATACCTGCAATGATACAGGTACATTCTGTCTGTCCATATCCAATCCAGAACTTGTCCTTCATAAGTTTCACTAATTCTATCTGATTCTGTTCGGACATTTGTCCACCACCGGACATGGCATAGTTTAAGTTTTCCATCGTCTGTTCATCCCAGAAACAAACCCTTTTAAGCATATCATATACATATGGCGTTGCCGCAAAATTATTAATCTTGGCACGAATAAACAATTCCCTAAAGTTTTTGCCGAGCACCATCTCATCCGAAACATACAGCGTCGCACCACAGTGCCAGTGCCAGAGGCAAAACGCAAAACCATAAGTATGGTTAACAGGCAACGGAGAAAGCCCCCTCTGTCCGCTTTCCATAGATAAATGTCTGACTGCATATTCTGAGTTATCATACAAATTTTCATAACTAAGTTTTACCAGTTTCGCGCTCCCTGTAGTTCCACTGGTAGATAAAAGCAGCGACACGTCCGGATGAATGTCGCACTTTTCATAACCTGTTTTCAAAAGAGCATGACTATCCAAATCCAGTCCCTGGCAAGGCGTATAGATATCTGCTTTTTTATGCTCCTTGGGGCAATAAATATATTGGGGTTGATATAAGGAGATTAAATTATCCAACAGTTTATCATCAATATCGGCAGATAAAAGCAATGGCACACGATTTAGATACAGAGTCATATAGATCATTTCCATTGTTTCCATTTGATGATCGCACAACAAATACACAAGACTGCGTTCTTCCATATAACCGGCAATTTTTTCTGCCTTCTCTCCCAGTTCTCTATAGCTGATCGCTTTTCCTTTTCCATCAGTAATGGCAATCGCTTCCGACTGCATCACTTCCTTTCTGAAAACAGCTTTCACTATATTATATCTCCCTTCAACCAATTCCTAAAAAATATTTTATTTTTCATGACTTAAAAGGAACTGTGTACTAATTGCTTAGTACAACAGCTCCTTCTTTCATTTAACTAACGACTTATTGTAAAAACCACTCACTAACAACTATTACTGTACAGTATAAGATGCTTTATACCGAGTGCCGTTAACCGTGTATGTTACATCAAGAGTTGCACCCTTTGCTACACTGATTCCTGCTGCAGTAAGATCGGATGCCTTTACTGCTACATAACCACTAATCAAAGATGCATTTGCGGTAACATCCACGCCATTTACGACAACACTGGTTGCATTGGTCTCAAAAGAAGCATTATCTACGCCCTTTAATGCAAGCCAGCTTGCATTCTGGTACTTAAGCACATTTGCAGTACCAACCACACCTGACGGATCATCATATCTCCATGTAACAGTAAGCGTAGGTGCTGTCACACCTTCTGCAGACGCCTCGTTTGCAGCGCCAGTCAGGCAGAAAGATGCTGATTTCCATGCAGCAGGACTGTCAATCGGTGCATATACATAATCACCGCTAACAACGTCAACCTTGAAATTATCCGCAATACCGTCAATCGTAACCGTAGTGGATACTTTCTCACCTGCAACGATCGGAGTTTCTTCAGTACCAACCTTCAGTGCAAGATACAACTGTGCGTCATCACCTGTAAAGGAATTTGAGCTAACAAGTGCAACGTCTGACGCTGCTTCAGAAGCCTCTACCTCAACTGTCAGATTAATGCTAACACTACTTTCATTTGTAACTTTCAGTGATTCACTTGTATTAGCATAGTTGCCTGATACGTTAAAGTAAACGCCTGTGTCATTAGCTGCAGCCGGGAATGTTGCATCTCCATACTTCGCACCGTCTGTCTCCTGAATCAACCGCTCTAAGTCCATAGTATACTCGAACATAGTTGAATCTGCGGAAACGGTAGGAAGTACAACCTTAACTACCTGTCTGTTAAGATGTCCTTCATTGATACCATCACCAGTAGCGGTGCCGCTCGTTGCATCACTAGCCAATGCTGTGATAGCGCCTCCAAGTGTCATGATTGCAGCAAGAGCAAGTGCTGTGAATCTTGCCAGTTTCTTTTTGTGCATAACTTTTTTCCTCCTTGATTTAATTTGTATGCTTTTAATGCCCGTCATCCTGACAGGCAAAAGATACCTTTGTTAATTCTCCACTATGATTGTGAAGCCGACCCGTAATGTACTTATCGTATTCTGATCTTCATCCACCAGATGATATACCATTATACAGTCATAAGTTCCAGCATCCAAAACAGTATCAAGCGCAATATTTTCCATCTTCGCCCCGATAGGTATCACCGGCGACTCTAGGATTGGCGTGCTCTCATCTGATGAAAGGAATACATCAAAATAGACGTCATTCGTGTTATCTGCATCATTCTCAACATATGCATCCTCTGAAATAGCGTCTCCCGAAGAAAAATGCCATGTTGTTGTCATTTTTGATGCATAATAACCCGGAGCAACATAATCCCGATTTACCATTTCCTCAGCAACCGCTTCGGCATTCTCCTGTGTCACAACAACATTACGTCTGGTTTCTTCTTGCGGTTCTTCCTGTCCGCGGCCAAGCAGAATAATCACCACTACTAACAGGACAATGATAATTGCAATTCCAGCGAAAATACCAATCTTAACGCCTTGTCCTAATTTTTCTGCACCATCTGTATCTTTAGCCACTCTCTAGTACCTCCGAATATTAATGCCGTCCGCAGAGGTTTGATTACCTCATCTGTAAATTATATGATACTCATTTAAGCCTTAATAGCAAATTCATCCGTATGCTCAAATCGTACATTCCTTGTAATTTATTAAATATGATATATATACTTCTTAATATCCAAAATCAGAACATCCTAAATGTTATAATCAATATACCAAATATTCTCATTACTGTCAATAAA
>CAMWHY010000004.1 GCA_947174185.1 uncultured Lachnospiraceae bacterium
ATTTTTTTTAATGATACGGAGCCTACCGTGATCTACACAAGTCTCTTCGTCGGAAGCGGAAGATGTTTTTAAGATACATGCTTTGGATGATGTCACTTTGAAACCCAGGCAACCGCGATGGCGCCGGGTCCGGCATGTGTTCCTATGGTACCTCCTACCGTTTCAATGGGAAGTTCCTTAACGTGATCCGCCCACAGCAAGGAATTATCCTCTATGTATTTATGCATCAGCTGATCACTTAATCCGGTATATCCAAGAAAATAGGGTTTATCAAAATCAATTCCACCGGATTCCTGAATCTTCTCTATAATAAAATTATTGGCCTTCTTAGAACCTCTTGCTTTGCCTATTACCACGACTTCTCCATTTTCAATGGCAACAACCGGTTTAATAGACAGCATCTCTCCCGCAAAAGCAACTGTTTTAGAGACCCGTCCACCCTTCTTCAAATATTCCAGCGTATCTAAAAGAGCAACCAGACGGATTCTCTTTTTGATACATTCCAACTCTTCTACAATAGCCTCTATAGCCATTCCGTTATCTTTCATTCGCAAAGCATATTCTACCAGAATATGTTCTCCTACTGTTACATTTTCACTATCTACCACATAAACGGAATCCGAATAATTTTCTGCCGCTATCATAGCGCTCTGCCATGTCCCGGAAAGTCTGCTGGAAATAGTAATGATAATTACTTTTTCTCCCTGACCAACCGCTTCTTCTACCGCCTTCTGAAAAGCATAGGGTGGAATCTGACTTGTTGTAGGTAAAGTATCGCTTTCAATCAGTTTTTCATAAAATTCTTTATGGGACAACGTAATTCCATCCTGATACTGTTCTTCGCCGAAAGAAATTGTCATGGGAATCACCGTAAGATCTTCTCTTCTATGATCTGTGATATCTGATGCAGAATCTGTTATAATTCTTATATTCATTGAAATATCCCGTCTCCTTCCATTTTAATAATATTCCAGGTATATTCTTTGTCTTTATGACTTCCTTTTAACATATTCGCTTTATATTTGACCATTGGTCTAAATAGATTTCGTGCAATTATATCATGTTATTTGACCGTTGGTCAATATGGCAAATGTAAAAAACAACATCTATTTTAAGTTTGTGCAGTATCACATCTTTATTATTTATGGTATAATAAACTCAAGAATCACATCTCGCCACAGCTACAGAAACGGAGGACTTTATAGTATTGAATGATAAACGTAATCTGATACTGGATTCTCTGGAAACTCTTCTGGAAGAAAAAAAATTACAGAATATCTCTGTCAGCGATATTGCCCAGAAAGCTAATATTAGCAAAGGAAGTATTTACTATTATTATCCTTCCAAGGATGCTATTTTAAACGCACTGATTGAAAGAAGCTATAAAATGCCTCTGGAAACAGCGAAACAGCTAGCCAATCAGTCCGGAATTCCTCTTTTTACCAGAATTGCAATGTTATTCCAATCCTGCTGCAGCGTATCCGCCACATTTATCCGCGAAAATCGCACACAGGAGGTAGCATCCATTCAGGAAAAAACTTATATCCATCAGAAATACACTAATTATATGATTAAAAAATTAAAACCCGAACTAGCAGCAATGATCAAACAGGGAATTGAACTTGGGGAAATCCATTTTGATAACCCTGAAGCGCTTGCAGAAATTGTATTAATTGTGTTAGTCATCAAGCTTGATAACACCTTAATTCCCAGCAGCGAAAAAGAGATTAAAAATACCCTAAACGGACTGATCAGTTTATTGGAAAAAGGCGCCGGCATTCCTGCAGGCACCTTACAATATCTATCATCCCCGAAATCCTAGTTTTTTATCAAAGGCTACCCGGAACCCTTAGGAAAGAAATTCCCTCAAAAGCATTTCCAATTCGTCGTCTCCCATATGTCCGGCACCATCCTTTGGGTTCTGTTTATCCGCCATTCGTTTTTTCGCTGCATCAGATGTCCTTACTGTCATTGCTTTCGCCGTCATATCTACATCCTCTGCCGTCTCCGGCGAAAAGTCCTCGTCTGTCGAGTCTAAATCCTCTGTCTCATCTGCCCCACGATACTCGGAAGTTTTTAATACTTTCGGCATACCGCTTCTTCTCTTACGAAATCCCAGATCTTCCTCCGTCATATCTGCCATACGCATGCTTTCCGGAAGCAGCTCCAGACGCTTCACCATATGATTCTCCATATAATCAACCAGATTCGTCTTTAACACCTGCTTTTTACCTGTGATATCGATTGCGGAAGAAACGCCAAAATATACGTAAAGTCCAATCATACTAATAATATAGTACGGCATCAGCGATATAAAACGGTCTCCTCTGGTGATTCCGGTATAAATACCCATACCTGATACAAATACGGAAAACAGCACCAATTGTCCTGACCAATGTTGCAGACTGATCAAGCTGATATTTCCTATCCTCAGGTGATTGATAAATTTATCTACAAAAACAGGTATGTTGGTCACTCCTCCATTCATGCGGTAAGAGTTTGCAAATTTTTTTTTGCACTGTTTTAGGAGCTGATTATCCGTAGCAGTCATATTATCGGTCTCATTAATCATATTCTGATATAAGACTCCAATCATAATTTGGAAAATTATGCTCAATACTATGAGAAGGACGACAATTCCGATGATAACATTGTGGCTCATATGTAATCTCCTTTCCATATCTACTAAAATCAGGTGATTGCAAAATTGCGCAATTACCTATTTACTAAAAATATTATAAAATAGATACCTATATGTCTCAAGATATAAGGCATCGCCTTTCCTTTACATTTTCTCCTATAATTTTATGTAAATGACTGGAAAGACTGTCTTAATTGTGCTATTATTTTTCATAATGAATACTATGCTGAAGACATGATAAGGAGGAAACAAAACTATGGTATATAAGACACATGGAACCTGTTCTTCCCAGATCGACATAGAACTGGATCAGGACACCATAAAATCCGTACAATTTACCAACGGCTGCAATGGTAACCTGAAGGGTATCTGCGCCTTAGTAAAAGGCATGAAAGTACAGGACGCAATCGACCGGCTGGAGGGAATCAAATGCGGTGCAAAGAATACGTCTTGTCCGGATCAGCTCGCATGCGCATTAAAACAGATGATCCAGTAATATTTTGACTCAATTATGGAAAGGTATGGTTGTATCTATGAAGAAAATCGTTTTGACTGGCGGCGGCACCGCAGGACATGTTACGCCAAATATTGCATTGTTACCTACGCTCCGTTCGTTAGGATATGATATTATTTATATGGGTTCTTATGATGGAATCGAAAAACGACTGATCACCGACTTTGACATACCTTATTATGGCGTGTCCACCGGCAAATTCAGAAGATACCTTGATCCTAAGAATCTCACCGATCCTTTCCGTGTTATCAAGGGCTATCGTGAAGCTTTAAAATATTTAAAACAGATTCGTCCGGATATCGTTTTCTCCAAGGGCGGATTTGTTTCTGTTCCCGTCGTCAGAGCCGCAGCCGCCTTAAAAATCCCCTGTATCATTCATGAATCTGATTTAACACCTGGTCTTGCCAATAAGCTCTGTATTCCTGTTGCCAAAAAAGTATGCTGTAACTTTCCGGAAACACTGCAATGCATTCCGGATGACAAAGCCGTCCTCACTGGTTCCCCGATCCGTGAGGAGCTTTCCAAGGGAGATAAGATCGCCGCGCTCAATATGTGCGGATTTACTGCCAATCTTCCTGTCATTCTGGTCATTGGCGGCAGCCTTGGCGCCAATGCCATCAATGCCTGCATTAGAAAAGTATTGCCACGGCTTCTGACTGATTTTCAGGTAATCCACATCTGCGGCAAAGATAAAATCGACAATCTATTATTAAATACCACCGGATATAAACAATTTGAATATGTAAAAGCGGAATTAAAGGATCTGTTTGCCTTAGCGGATCTCGTTATCTCCAGGGCTGGCGCCAACGCCATCTGTGAACTGCTTGCTTTAAAGATTCCCAATCTGCTGATTCCCCTGCCCGCCAAAAGCAGCCGTGGAGACCAGATCTTAAATGCGGAATCCTTTGAAGCTCAGGGATTCAGTATGATCCTGAAGGAAGAGGAACTGGATGACAACACTCTGTTAGATAAAATTCATGAATTGTACTTTACCAAAGATAATTATATTAATAATATGAAAAAATCTGTTATGCACGACTCTATCAAAACCATCACCAGGCTGATCGAAGAAACTGTTGCAGAAAGCAAGGGAACCCCACCAGCCGGTACGGATATTGATTGAAAGTACTACAGCAGAATAGCTACTGTAGTATATCGTTTTTGATCTGTTCCAGTTCTTCCTGTGCAACCTCAGTAGGTTTCCACAGAATCTTCTGCCCGTCATCCTGATATCTCGGTATCAGATGTAGGTGATAATGCATCACCGTTTGTCCTGCCACTTCGCCATTGTTCTGCACAATATTAAATCCGTCGCATTGAAGCTTCTCCGTCATCCTTACTGCCATCTTCTTCGCTAGTACCATTACCTTCGCCGCTGTTTCATCCGGCAGTTCATAAAGATTGGCGCTATGCTCTTTCGGAAGAATCAGTGCATGTCCCTTTGTCGCCGGACCGAGATCCAAAATCACCCGAAAGTCCTCATCTTCATAAATCGTCTTCGACGGTATCATTCCATTTGCAATCTTACAAAATATACAAGAATCCTGATTCATACTAATCACCATGCCTTTCAGAAATTTATTTCATAAACGGAAACAGACTGTCCAGCGTCCGCAGACTCTTGAAGTCACCCTTGGAGACAATACTGCCCTCCATAAATCCGCCCTGAAATGTCTTACGGCCATCCACAATCTCGTTAAAAGTATCCACATCCATAGTAAGTTCAATATCCTGTCCGCTGATCTCTTTCTCCTGAATCACAAGTTTTGCATTGTCAATAATGATGACAAACGGGTCTGCTTTCCCCCGAAGATTAATCTTATATTTCAAATGTGTTTCCGGTTGCGGAAGAAATACCCTTTCAAACAGCTCGCTATAATTCCTCTGGTTATTTTTTGGCGTACTTCCCAGCTTACCCTTAAATATATTGGCTAGCTCCTGAATATCCTTTTTCTGCTTGTCCACATACTGATCGTCAGAAACATACTCCGAAAGCTGCTCTGTCTCCTGCTGACTGAAAAAATTGTCCCTTGTCTTATAGATCTTCTGCTTTACAGCCATACCACTTGCGGGCAGAGAACTAATCTTCTGATTGATCGAACGGTAGATATTCTCCGCGCATTTTTCAATAATTGTCTGATACTGTTCACTACGCTCCAGCTCCGCTACGTCCGGGATATATCCGCAGATACCGTTACAGGTGATCCCACCCAATGCTTCCCATGCATTAATCAGATCCAGCTGCCCTTCCTTTTCCCCATAGGTTGTAGACATAACCACCGGAGCCATATACGTCTGCCGTATTTTTTCCTTATCGCCAAACAGCCAACAGGCATCCAGAAAATTCATAATATACCCGCCTACGCCGTGCCATTCTACGGTAGAGGCCAGGATAACTCCATCCACTTCCTTTAATGTCTGCGGCAGTCGGGAAATATTATTTTTCTGATCATACAGGTCATACTTTTCAACACGGACATTTAACTCTTCCAATACCTGCATCATTTTCTTTACTACAAACATCGTCGGGTCGCCGATCAGTCCGCGTCCTCCATAGTAAATATTGATCTTCATGCGTCACATACCTCCGGTAATTGAAATTCTTCAAGGTATCTGATATAGTCCTTTCCGGGAATAGGCTTTGAGAAATAATATCCCTGAAAATAATCGCATCCCAGTTTTAACAGCTTAATAATCTGCGCCTCCGTCTCCACGCCTTCCACTACAACATGAAGCCCCAGCCTATTGGTCATATCAAAAATACTCCTTAGTGTAAAATCCGCCTTTTGATTCTTCTCTGAAGACCAGAGGATGCTCTTATCAATCTTCAAGATCTGGAACGGCATCTGGTACAGATATGATACATTGGAATATCCCGTTCCATAATCATCCAAAGAAAGAGAAACTCCATTTTCTTCAAAATAGTTTATATTACTAATCAAAGCAGCGTTGGAAACCATCGCCGAAGATTCTGTAATTTCAAAATTGATCTGACTATTGCTCAGTCCATATTTTTTCATGATTTCTATGAAATTTTCTGCCAGTTTATGATGCATGCACTGCTTTACAGAAAGATTGACTTCAATATACTCAATACCCAGAGCCGTAAGGTTTTCCTCCATAAAGAAACGACATACTTCTGTAAACACTTTCCTTCCAATCTCTAAGATATAGCCCTCACGCTCAGCAAGAGGCACCATAACCTCAGGAGAGATAAAGCCGAGCTTATCGTCATTTAACCGCACCAAAGCCTCTGCTGCCACGATACGTTTTTCCTTCGTTGAGAAAATTGGTTGATAATAAACCTGAAATTTATCTTTCTCAAGACCTCGCTTAATTGCCTCTATGATCTCCTTCTCATAATCTTCGCCTATAATCTCATTTGCGCCATATACGTGATCGATAATCCCTTCTTTCCTGCCCACCACACTGATCAAATGCACAAAATCCTCATATGTCGAAACATCCTCAGGGCATTGGGCTCTAACAAAGCTGGTGGATAAGATCACCTTCATGGTACCATTCTTCCATGCCTGCTTAAATCTCTGGGCGATAGCTTTGATCATATTCTCCGTCTGTTCCTCTTTCATGACTTTCATCTTGATCGCCAACACATTATCATCCACACGAAATACATTGGTTCCTTTGGTGAATACGGTCAGGAAGGAAATCACATCGGAAAAAATCTCATTTACCGAATCCTGACCAAGAGAATCCGTCAGTATCTTATAATCATGGAGCCTGATAAAAAAGATAAAAAATGGGGAATGGGATTTATAATCGACGGCAACTTCCTTCAATAGTATATCCCGATAAATAGCATTCGTCTCATCAAACGATTCATCCGGCCGTTTCACCGAATAGATCATACAGATGACGCACAATGCCATAATAAAGAAAAATATTCTTTGTTCCGGATAAATCAACTGTATCATATTGGCGCAGAATAAAAATGCAAAGCAATTTAAAATGTAAGTAATCTTCTCAAAACCTATCGACTTCCTGTAGTGGATAATAACCACCGTGGTAAGCACAACATAGTATGCCGTATATATCTGCATAATAAGCGGAATACTACCCTTCATAATCATGCCGTACCGGTCAAAACCAAATACCCATCCCGTCCAAATAGATGCAATCACCAGCCCGGATAATACCATATAAGGAAGATCAAGGCTCTGCCGCCATTTTCTATTCTTCGTCAGATCAATATTGGATATACTCAGTAAATACATAAGACAGACAGGAAAAATTGCCTTTTGAAGCAGGATATAAAAGACCGCAATAATATTCATAACTATCGTCTGCTGGAACATCCCACTTTGAATCTGCTGGAACAGAATTACATCAAAGATTGTGGAGATAAGCATAATCCCCAACATAATATAATATATATTATAAATCTGTAGTGTAATCTTCTTCTTGCCACCAAAAAAGAAGAGCAGTAAAAAGAAGAGTACAATTGCAACATAATTATAACTAAAATTATACTCCATTGCCTGCCTCCTCAATCCTTTCCTTTGTCTGCTCTGCCGCATCCTCTATAAGATGACGGAATCCCGCCATATCAAGCTGCTCGAAGAAATAATCTCCTTCTGCATAATCGCATGCCATATCCGATACCATATCAAAGAAATCCAGATCATCGATCCCCGGTACTCGTGTTTCCAGATTCAGTTCTCTGGAAAGCGCCAGCAGACACTCAAACGTGATTCTTGCCTTGTCGTTTATCAATGCAGACTGCGTAAAGCTTTTACTGAACTTGATAATCGAAAACGGCAGATCATAAATTGATGAAATATTAGTATATCCGCTTCCATATCCGGTCAGACAAAATCTCACTCCCTTATCAGCAAGAAATTCCATATTCTCACGAAAAGTTCCTGTTGCATTAGCAATAGCAGCCTCTGAGATCTGCAGACAGATACTTGAAGGATCGACATGATATTTCTCCATAATGTCGATCAGCTTATCACTTAATCCCTGTAGCATGCATAATGCAGGAAGGATCTGAATGCAGATAAATTTGATACCCAGCTCCTCCAATTTCTCCTCCCCTATGGTACGGCAGGTATATTCAAAGATCATCTGTCCAAGATTCGCCGCATGACCCGCCTTCTCTGCAAATTCCAGTATCTCATCATCATATACATATCCTAAACTATCCTCATAAAAACGGATCGTAACCTCTGCGCCAACAATGCTTCTGTCCTTCAGGCAGCAGATCGGCGTATACCGCATATCAAAATCACTATTTTCCATAGACTGCGCCAACACATCGCTGATCTTTTTGGCACGTTCCAATTCTTCCAGATTAAACTGCTCCACGCGCAGCGTCTCTTCGGTATATTCTTCTAACGCCATACAGTCCAAGACGCCCAGCAGTTGATCAATGGTATGGAGTTCACCCGGAATAGAAATTCTGCCAATCTTTGCTTTCAAATACAGATTGCACTCCACATATCCCCAAGGCTGTCCAAACCGCTCCCGGATTTCTTCTAGAATCTGCTCTGTCTTAGTCTCCTGCAAATCTGAAAACTCCAGACAAAAAATATATTTATCTATCCTATATACATTACATTTTGTATGCAAGTTCTTAAAGAAACCAACCATCTGTGACAACGCATCGTCCAGCTTCTCATAATCCGCATTAAAATCATCTTTCTGCAGATTATCCAATACAACCATAAATAGTTCACGATGATTTCTATAAAGGCAGTTATGACGCATTACGCTATAAAATATCTTTTTCGAATATGCTTTGGTCACACGGTCTATCTGCGCACCAGGATTTTGAATGAAGAAAAGCAATATCAACGAACCGACTGCAATAGCAGTTGTCTCCAGAACCTGCTTCGGAAATAAAAACTGGAACAGTGTACTTGCCACACACATCGCGATCACAGCCCCAAATATTATCTTCCTACTGAAGGAATAGTATTTCCGAAAAACAAAAATCAATCCGATCAGATAAATCAGATAGTATCCTGCAATCATATAAAAACCCAGGATTCCATCTCCACGTTGATAAACTCCATCCTCCGTAATTGTAAACAAATATCCTGTTTTCAGATTTGTCAGAATCATAAAGCCAGCCAAAAACAACGGAAGCACAAAGGACAGTTTAAACAGCAGGGAAGTTTCCCGCCAGGATTTCGCAATACTCAGGATATACAAACACATCAATGGAAGCACCAGAATATGCGTCGCAAAATATCCTGTCGAACACGCTATCAGTGTACCTGCCGCAACATTACTACTTCCCAGCAAAGTGATCATGCCATATCTTATAAGTTCACAAATAGCCGACAAAGAATTCATAACAACTAACAGCAATAAAATCTCATCCTGAAAAACCGCAATTTTTCTGGTCTTATTAAAATATATTACAATGATGAACGACATCATAACCGTAGTTATCTCATAACCGGTTCCAACAGGCACGAAAAAACAACCTCCACATATTCGATAGTCTTCTATATTATATTATAAATCTCTCGTTCAGACAAGGATTTCCGCTCATCTTTTACAGATTTTTCATTAAGCTATTGATATCCGGCAGGAATGGTATAGGATTTGGTAATATGTATAAAGATAAGAATAAATTTGTATAAAATCGTTATTTGTGATACAATACAAAGCCAAGCTAAAGTTTCCTGTACAGCAACGTATGGATTCAGGATCAATGGAAGGAAAGGGTCGCAGATGGACGGCAGAAAATTTTTGAAAGGACTGGGATGGGTGATGTTATTTTTTGTCAGCACGGCTGCCGTCGCCTTCCTAACGTTATATCTTTTAATGATGCTGTTCTGCAACGGACCTTCCATCACGGCGCGTAATACCTTTGTAGCAACCATGCTGGAAACTGGCGGCATGAAATTTGTCGTTTCATGGTATCTGTCGGAAGAAGAGGTACTCGCCATTACCCACAGCCGTACTGCTGCAGATGACGCCGCCGCGCGATATGCTGAATTGCTTGACTCCTCCGGACAGCAGACAAGTGCTCACGCTGTCGATATGGATAACTCCATAACTTCGGATGTATCAGCGGAAGCCTTGTCTTCCTCCGTGAGAATAGGGGACGACACGATGTTCTCTGAAACTCCCTCTACAATCAGCGAAATCAGTGAGATCGGTCTGATTCCAATCAGCGGCAGGACTTTTGATGCACAGCTCCTTGTGGTCCGCGATCCGTCCCGTGTCGGTATCGCCACATCTTATCCGTGGTCTTCAACCGAACGTGAAAAGAATGGTCTGACGACCGGCGAATACTGTGACACCTATGACGCGCTTGCCGCCATCAATGCAGGAGAGTTTATTACAGCCGGTGTCAACTGGGGCGGTCGTCCAGTCGGCGTAGTTGTCTGCGACGGGGAGATCCTGTTTAACGAACCCGCTTATGGAGACGTTATGATCGGATTTAACGACAGCCATGTACTCATTATTGAGGAAATTGGCTCCATGTCAGCGGATCAGTTTGCCTCCTATGTCACGGAGCATGCTATCATAGACGCAGTATCTTTTAAAGACATCAGCAATGGCGACACGAATCATTTTACGAAACTTATAGAAAATGGGGTTCCGGTCAATTTAAACGGCAGGGGCGTCGGTGCCAATCCCCGCACAGCGATCGGACAATGCGCTGATGGAACCGTACTATTTCTGGTAACAGATGGACGCGGAACAGCAGGTCATCTAGGCGCTACCGGACAGGATCTAATCAATATTCTTACGGAATACGGTGCAGTCAATGCAGCTAACTTAGACGGCGGAAGTTCCTCTTCCCTTTATTATGACGGGGAATACAGGATCACTTCTTCTACGCTCTCATATGCGGACGCTTCCAAGCGGCTGCCAACAGCGTTTATTGTTACAAAATAAGTGTGAAAAATATATCTCTTACGCTTTTCGTTGTCGAGAATTCGCAGGTTATGGAAAGGCATGCTTAATAAGTATGAAAAAAAAGTCAGGCAAAATAAAAGTAATATATATGATTTATCTGGCAGTTCTGATTCTGTTAATGATGGTCTTTCTTTGGTATGCACGAAAAACACTGATTCTTTATGAAGCATCCCAGCCGCAATATTTGATGGATGCACTGATCGCTGCACCGGGCCTCACCTTATCCATGAATACTGCGGTACTGACATTTAATGAATTTGAGACGTTAGACGACTATCAGGAACAGTTGCAGCTTCTTTTGGAGGATAACGACCTGCAGTATCATTTTCTGAAGGAGAGCTATACGGATGGCACCCTCACCTATGGTATCTATGCTGGAGAAACACCAATCGGAACAGCAGTCCTAAAACCTATGAGTACTACCACACGCCTGATCGCAATCCCTATTACAGATTGGAAGCTTACGGCACTGGACGCATATGAAGAACATGGAGACTACAGCGCCTCCATAACTGTACCTGATAATTACACCGTAAAAATTAATGATATCCCACTTACCGACGCTTACATTACGGAAAGAACATTCTATGAGGAGCTGGAATACAGCGCAGCATATGTCAGCGTTCCAGAACAGGTTACTTATCAGGTAAGCGGGTTAAAGCATCCTGCACAGATTACGGTTCTGAATGCAAACGATTATGAATTATCACTTTCCGATGCTTCCTCTGCAATCCCTGTTGTTACTGATGACTCCGAAATGGCTTCTGATAACATCACTCTCTGCTATCTTCCTGCAGAAGAGGAGATCAGTGCGGAATTAAGATCCATCGTATTGGATGCAGTAGAAACCTATTCCAATTTTTTCTCCAGAGATCTGCCGGGCTGCCGGGAAAGCGTTGAGCCAATACAAGGATTATTTCCTGAGGATTCTATCTATCTGACTCTGGCAGACCAGTACCGCCGTGAAGACATGCAGATTTTTTCCGCACATACCAATACTTATTTTTTAAATGAAAGCATCACGGAATATATTCCATATAACGATCGGTGCTTTTCCTGCCGCGTCTCCTTTGATAAATCCATGACTTTATCTAACGGGCGGGAAATGATTGATACAACCGACAACATTTATTACTTTATACTGCAAAATGGCAATTGGCTGATCGCTGATATCCGATAAAATACTTGTTTAGATTAAACAATTGTAAAATTACGGTGTCCGATTCATATATTGTTTTGAAGGTGTGACCAAGTTGAAAAGACAAAATTATTATTTAAAGAAAACAAAATATTTAACCGTATCGCTGATCGTTATTCTATCCGCCTGCACCCGGTTGCCGGATTCAGAAAGCATCGGCAGTCCTGTCACCCTGTCAGTCAATGAAGCTGCATCTGCCTCCTTAAATTCAGGCGGCAATATAGCAGATGATTCGTCAGATCCAAACATTCCAAGAACTTATACACTTTCTGTCAATATCGGTGCGCCCGCTATTTTCAATATGAGCGATCCCGCTGCTTCACAGACGGCATTCGCGGGACCGCTTCCGGAATCTGTTACATATTATAAAACCTCCTATTACGGAACCGCTTATGATGGCGTTAC
This sequence comes from uncultured Lachnospiraceae bacterium, assembly GCA_947174185.1. Taxonomy (GTDB): domain Bacteria; phylum Bacillota; class Clostridia; order Lachnospirales; family Lachnospiraceae; genus NK4A136. Next base: position 12,661 of record CAMWHY010000004.1, read on the forward strand.
CTATTCGTTTGAAAACAATATCATTTATCTGGAAATCACTCCCGATATCAATGATGCGATGCTGACTGCCGCACGCATTAATTTTAAGCTGCCGGAAGAAACGCAAACCAGCAGCGATGATCTGACAACTTCCGCCGTGGAGCATACCACAGAGGATCTCCCTGAACGCGGCTGCTATTTTTATCCTCCGGACGCTTCTGCCAACTCATCAGAACCGCCCACATACATCAACTCCGACGGCAGCATCGATTTGACGCAGAATCCCATCCTATATATCGTAGATTCTGACGGCAGCGTCACTTCCTATCCTGTTGTGACAAAACGCCAGACCTTTGATATCCCCACGCTGTTCCTTACCACAGATATGGGGGCAGAAATTACTTCCAAGTATGAATATGTCAGCGGAAATTTTACCCTCGATGGCACAACATATGAAATCAGCATCCGTGGAAGAGGCAATACCAGCTGGAGATATTCTACGCAGAAAAGCTATCTTTTAAAATTTGATGACAAAGTATCTTTCTTCGGCATGATCCCTTCCGAAAAATGGGTTCTTGTCTCCACCTACCGGGATCCCTCCCTGATCCGCAACTGCGTTGCCATGGATATTGCCGCCTGTATGGATCATTTGGAATATACGCCAAAACAAATTCCGGTAGATGTCTATTTAAATGGAGAGTATCTGGGAATCTATACGTTTTCTGAAAAAATAGATGTGGATCTGCAAAAAATCAATATGTTTTCCGGGGAAGATTATCAGCCTCCGGAAGACAGCGAGGATATGGATCTTGCCTTTTTCTTAGAGTGTGGAGGAGATCTGATGAGACCCCATATTTATAGTCAGGAATACTTTATGACTGCACATTCTCCTAAAATGTTTTTTCAATATCCTGTTTTAGACAAACCCTACACCGATGAATTCTACTATGTTTATAATTATATGAATGAACTGGACCGTGCGCTTGTCAGAGGAGTAGGATATGAAGAATATATCGACGTGGATTCGTGGGTAGACTGGTTTATTGTCATGGAACTGACCAATAATACCGACTCCTCTTTCTGGCGGAGCAGTTTCCTCTACCGGCGTCCGGGAGAAAAAGTCATGTTAGGACCTGTGTGGGACTTTGATATGGCATTCGGAAACTTTGACTACGATAACAAAAGCTATGCTTACTGGGCAACTGCGGAACAGGTCTATGATCTTGCGCAGAATCATTATATGAGTTATCTCTATCATTCGGATGATTTTATGCTGGCTGTGCAGGAGCGATGGGATGAAGTCAAAGAAGATCTGCTTGCCACGGCTATGGAATCCATTGACCGGCATGCCGAAATGGTTGCCGCTTCCCGGATCTATAATAATCATGTACGCGGCGCAAGCAGTTCCGAATATCAGGTCAATTCCTTACGGACCTTTATTCAGAACAGATATAACTGGATCGATATGAGCATTCATATGTACGGATTTAATAGACATGAAGCGCCATATACCGTTTCAGATCCCGTGCCCGAAGAAGAACTGTTTCCCGAAGGAGACGAGGGCATCGTCAGCGGCAATGAAATACCGCCGGCCATAGATACGGATCTTAATGTGATCCAATAATGTCTTATACTTCCGTTGTACAACATAGACATATCACCGCCGGGCACGCTTCCGCTGCGTACGCTTCGCAACGGCACATAAGATGCCAAACTACGGCATCTAAGTGCCGGCGAGCGTACAAGCGCCCTGCTTGTGATATCGTCTATATTGCACAACTGGTTTTTTAGGGAATTGCTGATGAAAACGTTAATTGCCTATAATATAATAAAATAAGGAGAGAATACAAAAATGGGAAAAATAGAAAGAATATTTAAATTATTAGCTGCCTGCTTATTCTTTGGGTTTGTTGCCGTGGGATGTAATAATCAGAACTCCGGTAATATGACCGACCCGTTTTCCGGAGATGCCGCTATCATAACTTCTTCAGGCAACACTATCTCCGATACCGCAGATCCATCTGACATAAACAGCGTATCCTCCCAGACGGAAACCGCCGATACTTCCGACTCTGAAGCGTCAGGCGCAAATGCCAATTCGGACAAACCGGAACCGATCGAATATACTGTCTCCGACAATCAGATCCGCTTTACTTCTTATGATCTGACAGATACCTATGATGAAGCGTCAGCTACGCTGATTCAAATGAACAATATGGAAGTGACGATTACCGGCATCGGCGCTTCTATTCAGGATAATAAGATTCTGATTACGCAGGGAGGTACCTATATCTTTGAAGGCAGCCTGACAAACGGACAGATTTACGTAAATGTCAGCGATCAGGAAAAAGTGCAACTGGTACTGAATAACGTCGACATCTTTTGTAATACCTCTGCTCCTATATATATTGCCAATGCGGATAAGACGGTGATTACTCTCCCGGAAGGAACTGTCAATAGCGTCTCCGACAGCTTCGCGCCGATAGACGATACTGTCAAAGGATGCATCTACAGCAAAGATGACCTGACCTTCAACGGCACCGGAACACTGAACGTCACTGGTAATTATAACAATGCCATCAGCTGTAAAAATGACCTGACAATCGTTGACGGCACTTACAACCTTACTGCGGCCAATAACGGACTGAAAGGCAATGACAGCATTTCCATATTAACCTGTACCATGAAGATCGTAAGCATGGATGACGGATGCAAAGTAGATAATGACACCGATGCTGACAAAGGCTATCTTTTCATCGCCGGTGGTTCATTTGACATCACCGCCAATGACGACTGCTTCCAGAGCTCCCGGGCCTTTATTATCCAAGGAGGACATGTACTGGCCAGATGTTACGGAAAGACCGTAAATTGCGACGGATATAGCATCGGCGCGGAAAACTATATTTCGTCCGGATATTAGTCTAACCTGATGTAGACGATACGTCCATATAATGAACGCCCTCCTTCTTTCCGATATTATCCAAATAGCTTTTAATATCATGACGTCCACAGTAACTTGTTATAAATACAAAAACATCCTTGTCCAATCCTTTGACATCATCAGGACCATATATTGTTTTCCCTTTAAAATCTCCTGTACAAAACGTATCCACTGGCATTACCAGCTCACTATGGGGATAATGCTCTTTCATCACATCACAGAAATTCATGCCGATCTGACCGCATCCCCAGATTGCAAACCGCATATGTTCCAATTTAGTCTGTTCCAGCTTTTTTAATTCGCTAAGATATTTGCTTCCATAACAAGCTTTCTTCCGGTCTTTATAGAAATAATCCAGATCAGCAATTTCCGCATACTTATCATAACTTTCCCTGATCCTTTTGATGGCAATATTGCGCATTGTCCTTTTGACATCTTCATAATCTACTCTTTGTCCCCCTCCGGACCAATCTACCTTATCTACATCCTCCACGGTATAGATAGATAAGAATTTATCGATCCATGCCATTCGCGGAGATATATTTTCAACGATTGGAATCACCGGAATCCCCATTGCCATGCAGGGAGACATACTATGTATTCTGGCTGTAACAACAAGCTTTGCTTCTTTTTTGTACAATTCCAGATACTCTAACGTCTTATCATAAAAAACCTGATTATCATTGACAGCATCGGACGGCACAATATGAGAAATCGAGATACAGTTTTCACGTCCAAATACGGAATAACATTTCTCCTCGACAACAGGAGCGGCATCCGCCAGTATGATCTTATTACCCTTCAAGTCTATCCTGTCCAGTGTTGCAGTAATACATCCGAATAAATATGCCTGAATGCCATTTTGCCTCATCAAATTAAGGGTAAATTCATCACGGCACCCGATCGGCTGATATATCTTAAGATAATCCAGCATGTTATCCGAAAGCTTGGTAGCTGCAAAATAGCTAAATCCGATAAAAACAGGGTAAATATTGGGCGGCAGAGGAAATATATTGACCACCCAATTTAAAGATAAATTGACATTGATCGGCAAAATTACAGGCTCGCCGTCATAATCCGCCACTTCATTAATGCCTATTTTAATAACCTCATCTCTGGATATCCCCATACTTTCATATGTCTGCAAAAACGCTTCCATTTGAAATCCATCACCAAGATTGATAAAACGTCTTTCCTGATTGATTGGCGGTATCATTAAAACTGCATACTTCATTCCCGATTCCTTCACTTTCCCGTATATTTCTATAATTTTTCCCTTCGCAGCTTTCCTGCTGTATGAAAATCGCTGCTTCGGCTATGATCATTGATACAGCAGAGGATAAATTTCTATGATATCGCTATGCTGCTCATACCACTGATATAACTGCGAGACCGCCTGCTCTATCGGCAGGAACTCATATTCTCCGATCTCTTCCAAAAGCCGGTCATTGCTGGCGGTATATTCCGGCGCCAACCCCTCCTGACAAACAAAAATCTCCGGTCTTTTTCCGATCTTTCGTTCACTAATCCCTGCGACGACATTTGCAAGGCTTAGCAGATCATATTTATTTCCGGAACAGATATTATACTCATGATGCTTCAGTTCCCTGCGCATCATCCTGTCAAAGATCTTACAGAAATCATCAATATACAGATAATCAAAATACACGTTCTTCCTGATGGAAATGGGAAGTCCCTTGATTGCTTTGCAGCAAGCCCCCGAGATAAAAGTTGTTCTCCAGTTTTCGTATTTGCCAAACAGACCAAACACACGGAAATTATAAATATTTTCGCTTTTCAGAATCTGCTGATGTATGATATACTTTGCAAAGCCATATTCGGTATCCGGAATCCTTCTTCCCAGCTTTTCTCTATCCTGTACATTTCCATACTCTTTCACGGATACGATATCAGAACGTTTATCATACTCCGCACCGGAGCCGAAATAAAACATCTTTCCATAAAGATCGCTATACTTTTGAAAATTATAAAACATCCGAAGATCATTCTCCAGAATCTTACCTGAAATTTTTTCTTCGGGGGTATGCGGAACAAAAATCGCCCCATGAATTACGATATCAAAATGATGCGCCTTTAGATAATCCTCCACCGCCTCTTCCGACATACAATTCAATTCTGCTCTTCCCGGAGCCCATACCTGCAGATCATCCTTCGTCGCAAAATATTCTTTCAGATTTTTACCGATAAAGCCATTACCACCTAAAATAAGTATGTTTAACATATCTGCAAGCTCCCTGCTTATTGCCTTTGCGCATATTATATCATAATTTATAAACTTATTAAATATCTGTTAACCAATTTATGATTGACAATCTTCCCTCTCCATCTGCAACGATCCATTTTTCACTTTCCGGATACCCATGCCAGAAATCAGGCGGACAGATTCTGATGCCGTCTGCCAGAAGCGCCGGCTTATAGGAAAAGGAACTCTTACTGATCACTAAGATATCCGCGCGCACCATATGGAGAAAAGAGTCCTGATCGGACATGTCAAAACAGTATATCACATTTCCATACTTCTCAAAGCACTGATAATCCTTCTTGTCACCCTGTGAAAACAGATAGATATCCAGTCGGTCTCCAATCTTCTCAGAAACCTGCCTTACAATATTTTCAAAGTAATCCAGTGACAGCCAGCGCTTTGACATTCCCTGTGCAGCCGTCGTTTCTCCCGCCGCCACAATATCCCCCCGCCGGATATGCACTGCCATGGAAACTCTGTCCTTCTGATAGATCAGACGGTCTTCCTTTCTGGCAGATGCTTCTTCAAATTTTCTTTTGATGTAAGGGATCACTTCATATTGTTTTTGATAAAATTGATCCAGTTCCACATTTAAAATAATTTTTTCCCCTGCATAAGAGCGGATGATCTGTCTGATCAACGCCAGACTTTTTTCCGATTCATTAAAATAGGGCAGCTTTCTCATCCGGTATCCCTGTTTTTTCAGTTCTTCTACGGACACCTCATGTTCCCCAAACCCCAAAAAATGCTCCCATTCTTTATTGCGAAATCCCGGATAAGCAAAGGGTATCCCAAACAACATCGAGTAATGATACCCTCCGTTAAAATTGGCTATCTGGTGTCCAATACCCGCTCCTTCATTGGGAATCTGCGTAATATAAACTGTCCTCTGATCAGCATCCGGAGCCTGTTTCCTATTACGATGGCGGTAAGATGCATAGAAAAAATTGATCCATTTTCCAGGTTTTATCTTGGAAAACAGGATCCAATGAAGCTTACGGTATATTTTATTTCTAATGGATGCTTTATTCCTTGCCGCGTTCGGTCTCACGTATCTACCATACCTTACCGTAGTTAATTTATTGTCTTGCTTTCTCTGCCAGCCTCAGAAATTCATTGTAATCGCGCACATAATTTTTTTCATCATATAGATTCGACGCCAGCACCGATAATACGGCATCCTCTGAAAAATCAAAAATCTCCCGCCACATGTAACTCGGAACATATAACCCCTCATAAGGATTTTCCAGAGAAACCTCCTTTGTAAAAAGTCCATCGTCCAGACGCACCTTACAACTGCCGTGGATACAGATCATGATCTCATCATTATCCCGATATGCACAATGTCCGCGGACAACATCTTTACTGGTTTTATATACATTGTATACTCTTTTGATATGAAAGGGGATATCCTTGGTCTCTTCCAGCGCCACCAGCTGTCCCCGGTCGTCCCCATGTCCCTGAAAAACATATTTTATTACCTGCATGATATCACTCCATCTTCTTTATATGATAAAAAAACACATCTTCCGGCGCCCTGTCAGCCCTTCTCTTTGAGATCGCCGTCATCTGTTTAAAACCGCCTCTTTCATAAAGTCTTATAGCAGCTGTATTTTTTTTTAATACATTCCAATAGATCTCTTCCAGCCCATATTGCTCAAAGCCGACCCGTAGGATGTCCTTCATTGCCTGCAGCGCATACCCCTGTCCTTGCGCATCTCTTCTTAAAACAATAGAAAACTCCGCATCTTTGTATTCCGGATCGATCATCTTAAGACTTACCGTTCCCAGATACTGATCTCTCTCATCTACGATCGCCATATGACAGTTGGTCCGTTTATCCGCACAGGACTCTATAAAATGCACACAATCCTCCAATGTTTTTGAACGGAATTTTTCCGGCTGAAGCCCTTTAAGCACAACATCATCGTGCATCCATTCCAGCATTCTGGGAGCATCTTTCACCTCTAAGTCTCTTAACATGCCCTTCCCCTTTTTTCTTTCGAATCTTTTTGCAGACTATTTATACCAGCGGCTTCTTCCTTATTAATCTTTTGAATTTCCTCCACATATACGTCATAATCACGAATGTATTCTTCTGGCTTGTAATGCTCGCTGGCTAATACCAAAAGAACAGAATCTTCACTAAAATCATACATTTCTTTCCATACCATCGTTGGCAGATAAATACCCGTATGCGGGCGATTTAGGCAGAAGATCGCCTCATTTCCTTCTCCATCCCTTACCCTGACCTTACTTGTCCCCGCAACATTAATCAACACAAACTCCGTTTCACGGTTGGCATGTTTGCCGCGAATAACCTCTTTATCAGAACCATAAATATAAAAACATCTTTTGATTTCAAAGGGTATCGTCTGATTTCCCTCCACAACAACCAGATGTCCCCTCTCATCCCCATTTTGCGGAAAATCCAGCATCTGAACCTGATTCATATTATGCATATCGAAATTCCCCTCCCATTTTTCACTTCTTCTCTATCCCCACTATTTTTTATGCTTTATTTTCCTTTTCTTCCTTTCCTCCTATTCCAAATTGCTCTTCTATGATATATGGCGGGCGGCCTCTCGATGCGTCAAAAGTGCGCCACAGATATTCTCCAAGAATCCCTAGGGTCATCATGATGATACCAAAGCTTAACAGCTGTACAATAAACATCTGTGTAAATCCATCCACGTCAATCTTTCCGGACAGCTTATAGACCAGTACAATAACTGCCCATATCACTGCAGCGGCAACGGAAATAGCGCCTGTAGCCAAAACCGCTGTGATCGGCAGATTGGAAAAACTGAACAATGTATCCATCACCAGCCGGATCTTCTTTTTGAGTGTCCACTTACTTTCACCGATCTCTCTTGCTTTTCTGGTATAAAACACATGCCCTGTCTTAAATCCACTCCATAAGATCTGCCCTGTCAGAGCGCTGTTTGTCTCATCCAGAGACGTAAGAACGTTGATCACCTTTTTATCCACCAGATATACGTCAAATCCACCCTTTGGCATCGTAGGCAGAGCCGTCTTTCTTACCAGCCAGTAATAGAAGTTAGCGAACATCGTCTGTCCCCTGCCTTCTTCTCTGCCGGCTCTTTCGGCAAGCACAACATTATTACCATTCTTCCACGATTCGATCATATCTATAACGATCTCTGTCGGTTCCTGAAGATCTGCAGCCTTGATAACGGCACAATCTCCAGTGCACCTCTCCATGCCGCAGAGGATCGCCGCATGTGACCCAAAATTTCTGGAAAGACTGATTACTTTTACTCTCTGATCCTTTTTAGCGATTTCTTTCATAACCCTGTAACTGTCATCCTGAGAACCGTCATTTACCATGACGACTTCCCAATCGATCTCTTGATAAACATATAGTTTGTTGACGATCTCCTGATACAGAGGATCTAAATTATGTTCATTGTAATACACCGGTATCACTAAAGATACTTTCATATCCGTTTATTCTCCTCTCTGGAGCATAATTCCTTAGCATCTTGTCGTTAATCTGGACTTATCTTTCCCTTTTATAAAGACAGTTTCTTCGTTGGCTTGAAACTAAGGGTAAGGCACAAAAACTCCTTCCTCATCCGACAGCTCCATTAACTCATATCTATCTGTATCATACGAATAAACGTAAAATCCCCTTGCTCCGTCAACGACCCTGTCCGCCGGAAACCAATATTCCCTCGTCCGCCGATCGCCTTCTTTCCAGTCAAATATCGAAGTCCCGTATCCCGTCGCTTCCTGACCGATACACGTCAATACGGTCGCCTGAAAATCGTCATGGGAGATGGGTGCGGAAGTGATCTGCATCTCCTCCTGAGAAACATGCGGTGGCTTAATAAAATAAATCGGCTGCGGTGTATTACGGGAAATTCCATGATCCGCCGTGATGATGATCGTCGCATTATCATAGATACCACCCTCAAGATTCTTTAACTGCTCTAAATATTCCTGAATAATCACAGCAACCCCTTCTGATGTTTCCGCTAAACTGGTTATCTCCTCCGAATGCGTACCATCCGCATGAGTAATCCATGGTTCATGTAATCCCGCCAAATGTATAATAGAAAATTTATTATCCAAAGATCCATCCACAGAAAGCCCTTCTTCCATAAGAACCTGATAAAAATCTCCATTTTCGTGGGGCACCTCATTATCTTCCCATAAAGCAATATCATGAATTACATAATCATACACTTCAAATCTCGGCTTTAAAATATACGGCACATACTTGTAGATCGCCATCTTTTCCAACTCAATATATAACAAACGATAATCAATCTGCGGTCTCGTCTCTGTGACATTGGCAATAATATGCTCAATATTTTCAATAGGTCCTACAGAATTATGAATATATCCATAAGAATACAAATCACATTCATAATCTAAATCATGCAACGTATTATAAAAATTACAACTTCGTTCTTCCTGCCAGCAAGCTATTTTCCATTCTTCTGAAGTCATATTGCAATCATACTCTACTCCGGTCATCATATGCGCCAGAGAAGGAAATGTAAAATTATAATGACAATCCGCATTATCATAATACGTAAAATCTTTTAACGACTCTACAATTTCCGGATGCACTGCCATCGTCTCTTCAAACTGCGTGTTATAGCAGCTGTCAAATAACAGCACAATCACATTACTATTAGGAGCAACCTCCAACTGCCCTTCTGCAGATACTGTTTTCTGTCTGTATGCAATAGGAATTGTCGTAATCAGCAGGCTAACTATGGTAACAAGCTGTACTGCCGAGATAAAACCTGTAATTCCCATATAAATCTTTTGATACTGTTTCTTACAAATAAACGGTATCACTATCAGTATCAAAGCAAGAATCATCCAAATGACCAGATTAGTCCTCGTAGTCTTCTGCATACCGCTCCAGTCCATAGAACTTCCATTCATGTTCATTAACTGCACATTAAGAAACAGATTTTGGATATAAGAAAGTATGGAAAAAATAAAAATTACCACACAAAGAGCATTTTCTATTTTTTCAGGGAGAAAAGCCAACACAGCACTACCTACAAGCCAAAGCAAGAGCGAAGTCCCTAAAAACACCCAAAAGAAATCTTTTAAAATAAATATAAATTCATATGCATTTCCTGCATAGATTTCTAATGGTCCTAAAACACCATAAAGAAGTATCGGCAATAACGTAAACACTAACGATATTTTTAATTTTTTCTTATAATTTTTCATTCTTATGGTTCCTTCAAAATATTTAAATTTTCAATTCATTATATTATTCCAGTGGGTATGTTATAAGAGTGGCTTCTTCTGGACTCTTATTCATAATCTCATATCGATCTGTTTCATAAGTATATACCCAAAAACCTTTTACAATCTCTTTATCCCTATCTGTGGGATACCAAAGTTCCCTTATACGTTGATCTCCTTCGTGCCAATCATAGATAGACGTTCCATATTCGGTATAATCTTGTCCTAATATATCTAATATTGTTGCCAAAAAATCATCATGAGAAATCGGTGCAGAAGTAATCTGCATACTTTCTTGTGAAGCATTAGGCAGTTTAATCAGGAAAACTGGCTGAGGCATAGACCGGTCTATACCGTGATCTGCCAATATAATAATTGTAGAGGCATCATATACTCCTAATGCCTTTAACTGCTCTATATACTCGATCATTATAACTGCAAGACCCGCAGAGACTTCTTCCTTACTGGTCTCAATTTCTGATGGCATAGCATCTGCATGGATATTCCAAGGTTGGTGTATTCCACAGATATGAGACACACTAAATTTATTATTCAATTCTTCATCTATAGAAAGTCCCTCATCCAGAAGTTTCTGGTAAAATTCCCCATTATAATATGTTGCACTATTGCCATCCCAAAATGCCGCCTGCTCCATTACGTGGGTCTGTACTTCAAAGGCAGGTTTTATTATATATGGAACATATTTATATATCGTCATCTTTTCCATCAAGCTGATTAATAGACTTGTCTGAACGCGCGGCTCCATCTCTGAAATATTGTCATAAATACCTTCCACTGCCTCAGGACTTCCTGCCACATAACTAAGCTGTGCAGTATATAAATCGCACTCATACTGTAGCGAATGTAATAATGCATAAAAGTTCTCGCTTGTCGGTTTATGCCAACAATCTTCTTTCCACTCTTCCTGCGTGATTGTTGGATCATAAGGATAACCTGTAAGCATATGAGACAATGATGGAAACGTATAATTGTAATGGGAATCCGCATTGTTATAATAAGTAAAATCCTTCAATATGTTTTCAAAATCCGGATTCTCTGATAATGTATCTTCAAATTGCGTATTATACCAGCTGTCTACTACCAGAACAATAATATTGTCATTAGGCGCCATCATAAATTGACTTTCTCCAGAAAACGATTTTTGGCTATAATTGATTGGAATAACCTGTATCAATAAACTGAATACAGCCACGAGTTGTACTGCACTCAAAAAGGCTGCTATTCCACTATATATCGTCTGGTATTTATCCTTGAAAACAAAAGGAACAACAAAACATATGCCTGCTATAACAATCCAGATTACAAGATTTGTCAGCATCAGTCCACGCATATTGTTCCATTCCATAGCGCTTCCGTTTGTATTCATCAACTGTTTATTAAAAAACATATTCTGCAGATATGACAGCAAAGAAAACGTAAATACAACTACACGCAGCACGTTTGATATTCTTTTAGGCAGAATGATCAACACAAAACCTGCAATAAGCCACAATACAGCAGACAATAATAAGAAAATATAAAAAAAATCTTTCAGTATGAACACAAATTCATCTGTATTTCCAGCATATATTTCCAACGGACCCAGTATTCCATATAGCAATATAGGAAGTAATGCCAACAGCATTGCCTCTGCAGCTTTCCTTTCTTTTAACCAGCCTTTCATTGGAAACTTCTCCTTTTCAGCTATGTTTTTTCGTACACAAGTAAACAATCGGTCTTTCAACCAATCGCACTAATATCCAAGATAATAAAAACGACACTATCAATACAACTATATAACAAATATAAATTTTTAAATTGCCGATCTGTTGCCCAAAGAGCTTTTGTGCTATTTCTAATAAGGGAAAATGAAATAAATAAATTCCATAGGAATATTTTCCTAAGGTTTTAAATATTGGATTCTCAATCAAACAGATCTTATCTATAAATGAAATAAATATCATAATTGCAAATACCAATGCATATTCTACGATTACAGCTCCATGATGTATCATAAAGAATAACCACAACAAACATACTCCTGTAGCAGCATAACAAAAGCTCTTTTTTCCATTACTTAAGTGCCGTTTAATAGTATTCAAAATATCTGTCTTTTCTAAAATATAATATAAGATCATCCCTATTACCAATACCGGTAATTGCGCTACGATAGAAAAATTCATCCAATATGCAGTCCACACATAAGTATCTTCTCCAAAGTCTATCGTCCCTATCGTATGGTTGCATATGATATTGCACAACCACGAAAGCGCTAATAGTATAAAGAGTTTATCAATACGATCCATCAATCGATATAGCAGGGGTGCCGCCACAATAAATATAGCAAGAGTTCCTATATACCAATTAATGTTGATGGCATTAGACCACCATGGATACAAGCCATGAATAAACAAAAAATTAGATATAATCGTCCCCATCGTCATACCATGAGTTCCCGACCAATAAGACGATGTCAAACCATCCTTTACCAATACAAATAAATTAGCAATATAATACAGTGGTATCAAACGTATAAAACGTTTTATATACCATGCTTTTAAAGAAATACCTTCTTTCTTTTCATGTTCTTTCTGCAAAGATTTAAAAATAAGCATGGATGAAATAATCAAAAAAATCTGAACACCTTTTGCACCCGCAGATGACAATTCTCCTATAACGCCTCCCAAATCTGCAGCCCCGCAATGCACTAATAGTATTCCCAATATTGCTATTCCTTTAAAGGCATCTACGTTATTAAAATATATTGTCGAAGTTTTATTCACTGTATATTTTCCTTTTCCGCATTTTTAACAAAACTACACATCTGCTTTAATGACAGGGTACATAGATTCCTGCCTCATCCGGCAGTTCCATTAACTCATATCTGTCCGTGTTATACGTATAAATATAATATCCCCTTGGTTTGAAAACTGATCCAACAGTATCCCAGTCCTCCGGAAACCAACACTCCCTCGTCCTCTGATCGCCGTCCTTCCAATCAAACACCGATGTGCCATACCCCGTACTGTCCTGACCAATGCACGTTAGTACAGTCGCCTGAAAATCGTCATGCGAAATCGGCGCAGAAGTCACCTGCATCTCTTCCTGTGAAGTATGCGGCGGTTTAATAAAATAAATCGGCTGCGGCGTATTACGGTCAATACCGTGATCTGCCGTAATGATGATAAGAGCGTTATCGTAGATGCCCCCACCCAGATTTTTAAGCTGCTCAATATATTCCTGAATAATCACTGCATTCCCTTCTGATGTTTCCGATAAACTGGTAGTCTCCTCCGAAAGCGTACCATCGGCATTGGTATGCAACGGATAATGAAAGCCCTGCAGATGTAAGACAAAAAATTTATTATTTAATGATACATCAACGGAAAGACCTTCCTCCTTCAATTCTTGATACAAACCGCCATCTTCCCAAACATTCACCCTTTCTTCAAAGTAAGCAATATCCTTGAGCACATTATCATGTACTTCAAATCTCGGCTTCAAAATATAAGGCACATATTTATAAATCGCCATCTTTTCCAACTCTACATACAGAAGACGATGATCTATCATGGGAGATGAACTAATGACTGTATTGTCAATAATACCCACCAGATTCGTAGGCGATCCAACTGCATAATCATCCTCGCCATAATAATCACACTCATAATTCAACTCATGCAGTAAATTATAAAAATTAACACTTCGTTCTTCGTGCCAGCTGGACTCTTTCCACTCTTCCGGAGGCATATCACAATCAAACTCTGTTCCTGTCATCATATGTGCCAGAGATGGATAAGTATAAAAATAATGACAGTCTGTATTATCATAATATGTGAAATCTTTCAATGACTCTGCAATTTCCGGATGTATGGCCATAGTTTCCTCAAACTGCGTGTTATAAACGCTATCTAACAACAGTACGATTACATTACTATTGGGGGCTACCGCAAGCCGTCCTTCCACAGATAAGATCCTTTCGCTGTATCGGATGGGAACTGTCGTAACAAGAAGACTGACGATCGTCACAAGCTGTACGGCGGAGATAAACGCCGTAATTCCCAGATAGATCTTCTGATACTGGTTTTTAAATACAAACGGAATCACTGCAAACACAACAGCAAGGACAATCCAGATGATCAGATTAGTTGCCATCATTCCTCGCATACTTTCCCAATCCATAGCGCTTCCGTTCATATTCATAAGCTTACTGTTCAAAAACAGATTCTGCACATAGGAAAGAACGGAAAAGATGAAAATAACAACATGCAGCACATCTCCTGCCTTTTTAGGCAGGGATGCCAAAACCGCGCTTCCCACAAGCCATAGTAGCACAGATCCGATGAAAAAAAAGAAAAAAAAGTCCTTTAATATAAAATCAAACTCGTCTGCGTTTCCAGCATAGATTTCCAACGGACCTAGTATTCCATAAAGCAATACCGGAAGAAGCGTAAAAATCAAAGAGAGCTTCCATTTTTTCTTAAAGTTCTGCATTACGCATGTTCCTTTCTACCTGAATCTTTGTCATTATTCACCTGTTCCACTTTACCGCCTTCTACTTTATAAACCGTATCACAGTGTTCGATCGTCGTCAGACGGTGTGCGATCATCAGCATAGTTTTTGTCCCCTGTAGTCCCTCAATCGCCTTCATAACTTCCTTTTCCGTCTCGTTATCAAGGGCGGATGTCGCCTCGTCAAATACCAGGATCTCAGGATTGCGGTACAACGCTCTTGCGATTCCGATCCTCTGCCTCTGTCCGCCGGAGATCCTGTCTCCGTGTTCCCCAACTTCCGTATCCAGACCGTTCGGAAGTCCCTTAACAAATTCCTTTAATTGGGCGCCCTCCAACGCTTTCCATACCTGTTCATCATCAATGTCCTTTTCACTGATTCCAAACGCTACATTTTTACGGATGCTGTCATCCGTAAGATAGATGACCTGAGGAATATATCCGATATTTTTACACCAGCTTTCCAGATTGTTCCTGATATCCACCCCGTCTACCAAAACCGAACCTTTTTCCGGTTCCAGCAGTCCCAGTATAATATCCGCCATGGTGGTCTTTCCGCCGCCGGAAGGACCGATCAATGCCACAGAATGACCCTTCGGAATACGAATACCTACATCGCTTAAAACATCCTTTTCCGTACCCCGGTATCGGAAGGAAACTCCCTTAACTTCAATAGAGTCGGAAAATTCCATCTTTTTTAAATCACCATGTTCTTTTTCTTTTTGCTTTTCCAGTTCCTCAATCTCTTTAATGTCATGATATACCAGATCAATGGAAGCCCTGCTGAAAATAATGCTATTCATATAAGTGGAGATACCGTTTACGGAAGGCATAAGTTTATAAGCCGCTACGCAAAATGTGGCAAGCTGCGGGATCAGCGCAGTATAATTATCATTGAACATTACATTCACTCCTAAAAATACAAGGATTCCCGAGATGCTGACGGTTTCTATCAGATATTTAGGTATGGAATTATAGATATTGAACAGATTCATGACTTTGTTCTGCTTTTTAAAATTCCTCTCATATGCGTCAACAAAATAATCGCCGTTTCCCATGACTTTGATCTCTTTCACACCTTCAAATGCCTGCCGGAGATCCTTCGACATATACGCACTGTATTTCTGATTCTGCGCCCCATAAGACCGGAAACGTTTGTTAAATACCAGAAAAATCAACACAGCACAGATAGAAAGCAATACCGTGATCGTAATCGTCATCCAGAAATTAGTGACGATCAGATATGCAATAATACTGACTGCCGTGATCCCATTAGAAATTACACGCAACACATTGATAATGGTGTTGTACAATTCCCCTGTATCGCTGCCTACTCCACGCATCAATTCCGCAGAATTTTTTAACAAGAAAAATTCATAAGGCTGTTTAAAATATGTTTTTAACAGTCTGATGGAAAGTTTTCTCCTGACATCCGCAGAAAACAGATAAAGCTGGCTGTTCATATAAATCAGATAAAAAGATTTAACAATATAAATAAATACGGTAATGCCGATCAGCCATAACAATATTTCTTCCTTGCTCTCTGTTCCAATCAGCCGCGACAACAAAATTGCCATTTTACTGTCTGATACGGTATTTTCTTCCATGGCAAGTTCTATAATCGGCAGAACGATCGCGATTCCTAAAAGCTCTACTACGGAACCTAGCGCAATCAGGATAAAAACATAGGCTGTCCTTAATTTTATCTTCCTGTCAAACAGGTAATTTAATTTTTTTAAGGTTTCCATAGGTATCTCCAAACATATCTTTTCAATTTATTTCTCTGCTATCGTTATCTGATACCAGTCTCTCAGGTAAAACTTCTCATCCCACATACCAATCCTTGGGCAGATCACATATTTTTCCGGATTTTGATTCTGATATGCGCCCCACCAGCTGTAAGAACTGTTTGCAATGATATTGTTGCGGCATCGGCTCATCAGATACATATCGTCTCTGACCGGAGACTGTGAATCATAGCTGACAAAAGTTATCTGCCGCCCGGAATCTTTATAATATTCTCTGGCAAAATCCATATCATCCGAAAAGATATAATAATGCGGGGTCACGCCTAAATGCTCTTCCATCTTTATCATCGCGGCATCATAATAAGACATCGGAATATCCCATGCAAGACCTACGTAATCACCTCTCCGGATATGCACGGATACGCTCTCCTCCCGCTGCATTTGTTTTGCCAGCGCGGTTACACTCTCTGTCTTATCTTCTTTCGGCTGCAGCAGTGGTAACAGTTCTTCGCGATATTGATTGAAATAATCCGGATTCTGCCAGAACCCATCAAAATACGTATTCTTATTTATCTCAAATACGTCCGGATCATATTGGATCAACTGTTTTTCCTTATATACGGTAGTATTCCACCCTATTGCATTTCTTTTACAGAATCTGTTGATACCCAGCTTTCTATATAACAGCCGGCTGTCATAAGGATATGTTATGAGTTTATCATAGGCAATATTCAAATGCAGGATCTCCGCTTGCCGGTTCTTTACGATATGATGATGCAGCATACTGGTATCCAGCCACAGCTGCGCCTGCAGTCTCTTTGACACTGCATAGCCCAGCGCATAACAAAACAGCTGGTTTCCATATCCTCCCTTAATATCCACGATCACATTCACTGATTTATTCCGTCTCTCTCCTATGGATTTTTTCTATGATTTATTTTCTACATCATCCAGTGAAAATTCATCCCTATAATGCATCATCAGATAATCCTCTATACACCGATACTGCTTCACCCGCTCAAAATTATCGATCACTGCCTCCCGTCTTGCTTCATAATCCTGGGCGGAACACTGCTTCAGAACGTCTTCAATATGATCGCATTTTTCCTCTTCCAGTGTGATAATACCATCCATATTAAAATACTTACCAATCTTTGTCGCGCCCAGATAAACCGGGATCGTCATAGACGCAAAACAATCCAGAATCTTTTCCGTAAAATAATAGGGCTTTACATCATTTTCCACCACTATGCTGTAACGATAATCATCTAAGGCATCCGCCTTTTTATTGACACGATTGTTGCAAAAAGCCCCATATCCATCCGCCAGATCTGCTTCCACCGCCCTTTTTGCTGTCTCTACACGTAATCTATGATATTTTGTGTGGGATTTGGCAGAAGCCACCACCGAAACATTTTTCTCTTTCTTCTCATAACGCCGTTCATCCAGCGTTCCTCCATTGACTGCAGTGCCATACCAAAGTCCGCTGGCAGGAATAAACAATGCGTTTTGATACCGGTCTAAGACCTGATCCGAGAACGTAAAGATTTTACTGTATTCTGCCATTCTGCCCGGATCATCCATCACACGTGTATAATCCTCCGGCTGGATCGTCTCTGATTCAAACAACAGCGCATATTTACGGACACAATAAGGACTTGCCTCTTCAAATATAGCCTTATGGGAAAAAAACTGGATCGGAAGTCCCGTGTTGTTGCGATCCCACAAAATTTCCTCCGGTTCCTGATCTAAGACCAGTGTATACGGCGTATGCTGCGCCAAAACATCCTGTAGGTAAAATACCCGCTTTCTCTGCCCTTTCCGGTTATATACTAATGGCTCCTGCTGCGCTTTCAATATCTGAAAATGCTGTTTGATTCTGCGTTCCCTCATAATCTTATAAGGAACGATATCCCTTAATTTCATCCGCAATCCTTACCATGCCTTTCCATAACCTGCAAACTTTAATGCACTTTAGTGCTATGCCGCAGGCACACTAACTGCTTTTCTATATCATAGTCCTGTAACATTTCAGGCATCTTTATTCTAAGTTATACTCGTAATTGATCCACACTCTGATCCTGCCCATACATCTACTGAACAGGTTTCTCAGTTTTTTATAAGTTCTGTTTGCCCATGAGACCTGCGAAGTTTTTATGGCTTTCCCGATCAGCATATGTGTTGTTTCTGCGGCATCATTAACATGACTAATCTTATCCATCTGATCTTTTAAAAGCAGCAGCTGTTTTCGCGATACCGCTTCTTCTCCACGATACACGATATCCTCAGCTGTCCTTTGACAGTACCGAACTGTCTGTCTGAGCGCTTCCTCCTGTTGCTCCCGGCTGTCAGCCTGATCATATGCCGCCTGGTATCGTCCGAGTTCTCTTTTGATCGTCCTGATCGACGCTTTCCCCCGCGTCAGACTTTCCTGATATGCCCGGTATGCATAAAGGCAATGATTATATTTGACCATACTTTTGCAGTGTTCCAGAATCTCCGCCATATAGCATGCATCTTCCCCCCGCTGCCGGCTGGTAAAACGAACACTGAGCGCCAGTTCCCTTTGATATAGTTTTCCCCAAATCATCTTCCGTATTTTACCGCTGATCTGCCGTATCTCCTGCGGAGACTGGAAATGTCTGATGGCTTTATCTGTATCTTCAAATACATTCTTTGCAGAAAGCATATATACTTTCCCAAAATCAACCAGAGCAGCCTGATACCGCTCGGCAATGCCCACCACTTCCGCAACACATCTCTTTGCAATATAGTCATCTGCATCCACATACATAATATAATCGCCTGTGGAACGATCCATCCCAAAATTACGCGCCTGTCCGGCTCCCTGATTTTCCTTATGATAACAATGTACTGTAGGGAACTCCGCAGCATATCTGTCACATATTTCGCCGCATCCATCCGTCGAGCCATCATCTATCACGATAATTTCAATATTAGCATATGTCTGCTCCACAAGGGATGACAGACACTTGTCTAAATATCGTTTTGCATTATATACGGGGACGATGATGCTTACTCTTTTTTCCGGATTCTCATTCTGCATATTTCACCTCTTTGTATTATCTATTAAGATAAGACATAAAGGCCTCCCGGTTCTCCGCCGCCGTCTCCTTTGGTCTCCCCAGATCTGCTCTGGAATCAAGTCCCACCATGATCTCGCAGAGTACAGGTCCTTTTTCATTCAGCAAGTCTCTTATCTGCGTCATATCTTCCTGCTTAGCGATAGAAAGCGCCTTCTTATATCCTGCTGCCTGTGCCACTTTTACAAAACTGACTGCCTGTGCGCCGGTGGGCATTGCGCCAACTGACTCATGCGCCTGATTATTAATGATGATATGAATATAATTCTCCGGGGCATTGGCTGCCAAAAATGCCATGCCTCCCATATGCATCAACGCCGCGCCGTCCCCATCAATACAGACCACTTTTCGATCCCGCTGATCCTGTGCAATGCCAAATGCGATCATGGATGCATGTCCCATACCGCCCACTGTCATAAAAATCCGGTCATGATTACCATATAGCTTATCACTCTGTTCATAAAGTTCTCTGGAGATCTTACCCGTCGTCGATACAATACATGCCTCCTGCGGAATCATTTTAAGAAGTTCACCCAGCGCCCATTCCCGGTTCATCGGATATCCATTTTCCCAGACAAATTTATCTGCTTTTTCAAAGGTTCCTTTTTTTACA
Source organism: uncultured Lachnospiraceae bacterium (assembly GCA_947174185.1). Taxonomy (GTDB): domain Bacteria; phylum Bacillota; class Clostridia; order Lachnospirales; family Lachnospiraceae; genus NK4A136. Next base: position 33,062 of record CAMWHY010000004.1, read on the forward strand.
ACCAGAGCAAATTGTTTCCTCTCTGCCATGGCGTCCTCTGCCTGTTTTAAGATAGTCTCCATCTCTTCCATGGTAGTATCTGCATCCAAAACCGCGTAAGGTATGGAAAGCACATCTAATAATTCTTTCGTGATCTTTCCCTGATAGACATGCTGCGGCTCATCCTTCACCCCGGGTTCTCCGCGCCATCCAACAATCAAGAGCATCGGTATGCCATACACTTCCTTATTGGCAAGGGATGTAATCGGATTGACGATATTGCCCAGACCGGAATTCTGCATATAGACGCATGCCGGATGACCGGACGATAAATACGTCCCCACAGCGATACCAATGGCAGCGCCTTCATTTACCGGCACATAATGTTTCAATTGACCCTGATAGGACTGCAGCCCGTCGCAAAACTGCTTCAAGGTAGAATCCGGCACTCCAGTGATCACTTCGATCCCCATCTGTTCAATGCTTTGTAATAAGGTCTGTGCATTCATTAATCTTTTTCAACTCCTCTACTGTGTCAATTTCTATGATCTGTCCCTCATAAACCGGCTCCACCACCAGATCCAGTTTATCCAGGTTCCTGTCTACCACATCATCCCAGAAAAGCTCGCCGCTGCCATTCCATGTATAAGCCTGTTCGATCAGATTTTTTAACGTTGCCGCATCTTTCTGACAAAACCATGCAACGCCTACCATATTGTACGCATCCGTCCCGCCTTTTCCTACGCGGCTGATCCGTCCGTCCTTAATTCCAAATGTCCAATCGTCAGAATATCCTGCCTGCATCCTTCCATAATAACAGGAGTGATGCAGCTCCTTTTGAAAGATCTCGGGAGCAGCCACATACAGGTCCGACTCGCAGATAAAGCAGTTACCTAACGGCAGTATCTCCCGTGCTGCGTAAATAGATGAGATATTGTTTTTGACATCATATTCTTCATTCCTGATCAGATGTACCTGCGGATACTTTGCTTCCATCTGCTGAAACTGTTCTCCCAGATAGCCTGTCACGATATAAATTTCATCTACCGGTCTGGTCAACAGTCCCTCGATCACTGTCTCGATCATCGGTTTCCCGTGAACCGGTATCAAAGGTTTTGGCATCGTCTCCGTCAGCGGACGCATCCTGGTGCCCATGCCGGCGGCCATAAGGATTGCATATTCTTTCATTACTTGTTCCTCTTTTTTATTATAATTTAGGCAATTACAACAGTCTGGAACGGCTTACATAACTCTTTGTTTTCACTTGGAGTTATGCAGACCTCATAGTTAAATTACCACAAAAACCTAATATCTTATAACTCATCAATCAATCGGATAATGTCCTTAAATGACATTAACGCTTCGTCTGCTTCAAGCGAACGGTGATTTTTCAATATCGTTTCCGCCGTTTTCTGCATTGCCGGAAAAGCGCTTCTTGTCAGCTGATTGGCATAGATAACGATATTCACGCCTGCCTTGGCAAGTTCTTCCTCCGTTATAGAGGAAAAAGAAGTCGGCACAACTACGATGGGTGTCTCCTGATCCGTCTCACGGAACAGACGACAGAATTCCACGATCTCATCAGGCGTTTTCTTTCTGGAATGAATCATGATCCCGTCTGCCCCGGCTTCCACATAAGCCTTTGCCCGGGTCAAAGCATCCTCCATTCCCTGCTCTAAGATCAGGCTTTCAATCCTCGCAATGATCATACAATCATCTGTCCGCAGGGCTTCCTTTCCTGCGCTGATTTTGGCGCAGAAGTTCTCAATACTGTCCTGTGTCTGCTCTACTTCCGTGCCAAATAAGGAATTTTTCTTCAGTCCGGTCTTGTCTTCTATGATTACAGCAGAAACCCCCATCCGCTCCAATGTGCGGACATTATAGACGAAATGCTCGATCAGCCCTCCGGTATCGCCATCCAGAATGATCGGCTTGGTCGTTACATCCATAACATCATCAATGGTTCTGATCCGGGAAGACATATCAACCAGCTCTATGTCCGGTTTACCCTTTGCTGTAGAATCGCACAAACTGGATATCCACATGGCATCAAACTGATCCAGTTCACCATGATGCTCTACCACCGTCTTTTCTGCAATCAATCCTGTCAGTCCGGAATGCACTTCCAGCGTCTTGACGATCGGACGCATTGCGATCAGCTGCTTCAGCCTTTTCCTTCTAAACTCCGGCATCGCCAGTTTTTCTTTGATACGGTCATCTATCTTTTTGACTTCCCTGTTATACGTATAAGGCGCTTCAATTAGTTCTCCGCCATACTCAGAGAGGTTCTTCAGTACATTCTGGCGGATCGCATTCTCCGGTCCCTCTTTCCAGTTGTCCCCATGAATCACATAATCCGGTTTTTCTTTTGCAATCACTTCATCATACATGATGGTATTCTGCACGATCACACGATCCGCAAGGCCGGTATTTTTCACGATCTCTATCCGATCCTCTAGAGAGATCGTCGGAAAGCGGTTGTATCTTACCATCGCTTCATCGGCCAGAACGCCCACAATCACTTCGCCATATTCCTTCGCTCTTTTTAAAATATTCAGATGTCCCTCATGGATCACATCTGTACAAAAACAAGTATAAATCTTCTTCATTTCTTAATTCTCCTTAACCATATTTTCACAACGCAAATTTTTACAAAACATCTTCCCATTTTATTGGTACATCACAGGTATGGATACATTGTATTTTGTTAAGGCCTCCCTGAATACCACAAAGAAATCTTCAATATCCTGTTCCGTGATCGCCCCCAATGCACACAGACGGAACATCCCTTTCTTCTCTACCTTACCGGGATAGATCGTAAAACCTCTTTCATAACAGTAATCATGCACTTTTCCAAAGTCCCAGTTCGGGTCGTCAGGATAAAGCGCTGCTGCCACCAACTCAGACTGAATTTCTTCCGGAATAAAGATATGAAATCCAAGTTCCGTAAGATTTCTGCGGATGGCTGCAAAAACCTTTCGATGCCGTTCCCATTTTGCCTGTTCACCTTCTGCAAAATATTCCTTCAGAGCCTGCCTTGTGGCATAAATCACTTGTACCGGAGGCGTAAAATGCATTTCTCCATGCTCCATAAAATACTGATACTGCAAATATAAGTTACAATAATAGGATCGCTTCGGATATTCCGCCGAAGCTTCTATTGCATCCCGTCTGCCAATAATAAAGGATAATCCTGTCATAGCCATGATACCCTTTTGCGCCGATGCCATACAGAAATCAACATTATCCTCATGTATATTGATCGGACGCATCGCATAAGTAGAGGTTGTATCCACAACAAATCTCGCACCATACCGGTGCACTAATGCACCGATCTCCCTGATCGGATTTAATAGGCCTGTCCCTGTCTCATGGTGCGTAATATATACCAGCGCAATATCCGGGTTCTCCTGCAGGACTTTTTCAACCTCTTTCAGATCGGGCTGCTGATTAATTGGCAGCTTCATGTCGATATGCTCCAGACCATAATAGTTACAGATTTCTACCCCACGGCTGCTGTAAGCTCCATTATTGATCACAAGGATTTTCTTTCCTTCCGGCAGGAGTGAGTTTAGACAGATATCCATATTGATCGTTCCTGAACCACAAAACAGGACTGCTGCATATTCTTTCGGATCTGCGTGGACGATCTTTAACAGACCCTCTTCGATCTCCCGCATGATTCCCACAAACTCTTTCTCCCGTGGACAGATATCCGGTACGATCTGCGCCATCTTTACAGTATCCGTCGTCGTTGCCGGACCGGGATTTAATAATACTTTTCTTTCTACTTTCACATCCATTGTTTTGGGCTCCTTATCGTTCTTTTTTACTTATGCCTTTTTCTGCCGTTCCATTAATTGATTGATCAGATATAATGCCCCTGTCTTTCCGCTGGAGCCGACATTATAGATATAACGGTCTCTGAGTTCCTTCATAGCTTCCGCAGAAAATTCTTTATCATACAATAATGTTTTCACCGTCTTCGCCAGGTCATCCATCTGATCAACATCCAGCGAAATGCCAACTTTGTCTCTTAGCTCAATATCAATCGGCACCGTGGTAAGCTCCTGATAATCCGGATTCATGATCTTCATAGGTGTATTGATAAAAAGAACCGGTTTTAACGTTGCAAAACAATATTCAAAAGCGATGCTCGACCAGTCTGTTACCAGCAGATCCGCGGTATACACCGTACTATTGGAGGAAAAATCCGTCTGTATCTCTATATTTTTACCCTCATACTTCTTTCGCAGACGTTCTATCTTATCCATACAGTGCCTTACATACTGGGGATGCGGTCGTACGATAATGTGATAATCCGTCTCTGCAAGCTGCCCCAGCATAGGCTCGATGCAAAGATCCAGAATATTGTCCTTTTGCCAGGAGGGTGCGATTAATACCGTTTTCCCGCCATCATCTCCCCTACTTTGATCCGACAGATTTTCATATCCTTTGATCATATTATCAATAACTCCGGAGCCCCACTCAATCAGATTTTTCTTTGGCAGACCATATTTCTCCTCCCGCTCCGCAATCTCCTCTTTATTCTTCGGTCCGGAAGTAAAAATCGTATCAAAATGATCCAGCGCATTTTTGTGAAAACTCAGATTAGAACTATTGACGTCATGGGGCAGATAGACATACTCGATATCTTTCTGCACATAAGAACGCTTTAGCTGGAAGTTCTCCAGATCCGGCGTCGTCATCACCATGATATCTGTCTCCAGCTTCATCATCAACACGATCAGTCGGTTCTCTCCAATGTAGTAAGGCTTAAACTGGTTGCTCTCCAGCTTGAACACCTCGTCCTCAGCATCGCTTGTGATATAATGGATCACAATATTCGTCCTTCTGATGATTTCTTCAATTACATTTTTATAATATTTATAAAATCCGTTTTTTTCCGAATAAAATACGATTTTTTTCTTTCCGGCAGACAAAAACCGTTTATAATCCTCTTTTTCTTTATTACGGTAGGGATTTTTCTTATTCTCTTTTTTTCCTGATGCCAGATACTGTCTTGCCTCTTTTAATTCTGCCTTACTCTTTTCCAGCGCCTCATAATCAATATAATCCTTAGGATTGATCCAGATATTCAGTAAAAACAGTTGTAAAACAGAAAAAAGATTGCTGCAGGTCCAATAAAATCCCACACCAATCGATACAAAAAGCCCGAGATACAGCGACAATACCACGGAAAAGATCATCGTACCATACTGATTCAGCGCTCCCTGCTCTGCCTGAAGCACATTGATCTTATTCTGAATATAGCACATAAACCATGCTGAAATACCTGCAAGAGCCGGAATCAGCAGCGTCCATCCCCAAGCTTGCGTCGGTACTGCCGTCAAATCAGTTCCCTTTTTCACGGCTTCCACAACACCCATCAATAGCGCCAGCTGCACAAAAAGAGGCACGAGATCAAGAAACGGACTGTATTTCTCCTGTTGAAACAGCTTATACTGCTCTTCCGAAATCTTCTCCTTGTTTCCAAAATAAGCAGCCTCAATATGATTTAACTGAGGGCGCATCCTTACAGTCTTGATAGAATTCTTCTGAACCCAGACAGACAGGGGAAGCAATATCACTTTCGTTAATAATGTAAAAATCAATATTGCCATCCAATAGTTCGGTATGATCTTATAACATCCATTGATCAGCCATACCAGCGCATCTATGACAACATCCGCAATCATCTTCATACTAATTCCATGCCTTTCCATAACCTGCGATTTGGGCCGCAGGCACAAATTGCGATTGAAAAATCAAAGATTTTTCAATCTACAATCCTAATCCTCTTCCGTTTCCTCAATATCCTTCAGCTCGATCTTTTCTTCCGGCTGTTCATCCTTTTTGCCCTTCTTAAAAAGCTTGGCAATTTTATGACGAAACACGGTAAGGATGGCGCCCAGCGCAATAAATACGGCAGCTACAGCCTGCACCACATAAGTCACTGCGGAAGGATCGATATAAGCAAACGATACGTTTGAAAAGAACATCCAAAAGCAGGTAAAAAAGTACACGAATTTTACAGCATTTCCAAAATGTTTCATTTGTCAGTTTCTCCGTTTCTCTCAATAATTCTTTAATAGATTTCTTACCCCACCGGCAGCGGTATGGAGTTAGTGTTCCAAAACATATTTATTTTATAACAAATGCCAATTTTTTACAAGATTACTTCAATTTTTTAGCCGGCACACCGCCGATGGTAATCCCTTCTTCTTCAAAAGAATCAATCACCACCGCACCTGCCGCCACTGTGATATTGTCAGCCAGCTTACACGGTCCAAAGACTTTTGCACCTACCCATAGTTCACAATGATCGCCAATCTCCGCTCCGCTGCCGATACAATTTTGACCGTGCAGTTTACAGTTGCTTCCTATCTTTGCGCTTCCTACAATGATATTCGTATGTGCAATATATAAACCGGGACCAAAAGCCCCCTCTCCCATATCAAGATTCAATATTCTGCCCAGTTTATTTTTTCTGTGTTTCCACCAGATGTATCCTAACCAGTGAAACTTGTTGGAATCCCGCAGCGCATAATGATATTCCGTCATGCGCATCCTCTTGATATATTGAAATACATAATAATCCCTATCCTGACAGAGCCATGCATAAAAAGTATGCAAATTTCCCTTTAAACAGGGGTAATTACTTCTTTCTTTTTTTATGGTTTCTTTTATTTCCCGTTTATTCATCCCCGATTACCTATTGCGCCTGATTTTCTTTGGAATATGATTACGCTTTTAATAAACGAAAGTATAAAAGCGTCCAGATAACCCAAGCTTTTAATCTATCTTGAAACGATGTTACCATAAATTGATCCAGTTTTTTTAATTCAGATTGACTGATAGGGACTATTTCATAATCATTTAAATGAAACTCTTCCCTCTCATCGATCAACTGTCGACTAAAATCATATTCTTTTGCATTTACCTTCCGGCTGTCTGTTATCTTGGCACAATTCAAACCAGAACCGTCACACCCTATATTCCTTACCATGGAAACGATGGGCATTAATGAATACTTATCTCTCATGGTCAGGTAAAGTCCCATTACACAATCAATATGTTTTAATTTTTTCTGATCATTTAATGCCAGATAATGATTGTTTCTTGCAATATTTACTGCCTCAATAAATAAATGTCTATTTTTTTTATATAAAAAATGCGCATTATGAAAACGTCTCATATATTGCTGGATATCTTCTTTAGAAAACTGCAGAAGCTGTTTTCGCCGATTGATCCATGTTGCATAACCCCATGCCGGAAACAGACAAGTATTTTTTATGATTACGCCGTCTCTCTCCCACTCAACAGGATAGCTATACCCGCATATGGCAAATATATTTTCATCATCCGCATATTTTTCCAGACATTCATTAACATATGTTAAAAAACAGGGTGAAAATACATTATCATCTTCTGTAAAAATATAGGTGTCAAAATCCTTTTCCGCCTCTTTAATTAAAAATTTTGTATTTTCATGAGAACCAATATTTTTTTCATGATAAAAAATATGAACCTTATGAAATCCTGTAATCCCCTGTTCTGTATATTTCCTTACTTTTAGATAACCTTCCCTGTATTTCTCGCTGGGAGGATAATCTACAGAAATATAAATGTCCGTAAATTCAGCCCCCTTATTTTTTTGCAATGATTCTATACACTGCCGCAAATGGTCATAGCGATTTAATGTTTTTATAATCACAGGTGCATATTCCATAAATACCTTATCCTCTTTTCATCAAAGGCGTTTCGCATAATTTAAAATAATATCACAGATTCGGTCAACATCCTCCAATGCCAAATCTGCGTAAAGCGGCAATGTCAAAATTCGTCTGCTGATATCCAAAGCAATTGGCGTCTCCGCGGCATCATAAATTCCCTGAAAGCATTTAAAATCATTCGTAATTGGATAAAAATACTTTCTTGCACCAATTCCATGACGCTCCAATTCATCAAATACCTCATCACGGTCTGCCTTAAATACATTTTTGTCAAAAACAACCGGAAAATATGCATAATTAGGGATGACATCCATTTGTTCCGGATTCAGCCGTATGCCGTCAATGTGATTTAGGCGTTCCCGATATCTTTCCGCAACCACTTTTCTTTTGGCTATTTCCGCTTCAAGATAACGCAGGTTGCATAACCCCATTGCAGCGCAAAATTCATTCATTTTAGCATTCGCACCTACTGCTTCTACTATTTCAGGTCCATGTATACCAAAATTCTTAAGATCACGAATGGAATTTCCAAATGCATTATCATGAAAGCAGACAGCGCCTCCTTCAATTGTATGAAAAACCTTTGTAGCGTGAAAACTGAAACAGGATACGTCTCCAAAATTACCAACGCCTCTATCCTTATACCTCTCGCCAAATGCGTGTGCCGCATCATAAATCACTTTAAGATGGTATTTTTCAGCAATACGATCTATTTCCGCGATATCGCAAATATTACCATATACGTGAACCGGCACAATCGCACATGTCCGATCTGTAATCAGTTCTTCTATCTTTGTTACATCTATGGTAAAATCATCAGGATTGATATCGCAAAAAACCGGCGTCAACCCATTACGGACGATTGCATGCGTTGTAGATGCAAAGGTAAAGGGCGTTGTAATTACCTCACCCTGCAATTGCAGCGCCTGCATGGAAAGCTCCAATGCCATATGTCCATTCGTAAGCAGATCGACCTGTTCTACGCCCAGATATTCCTGCAATTTCTTTTGAAGCGCCTTATGCTTTGGTCCCATATTCGTCAGTCGATGTGTGTCCCATATATCCCTGATCTCATCAATATATTCCTCTAATGGCGGCATCGAAGACCTTGTCACTAAAATTTTATCTGCCATCACTTATCCTTCTTTTTATAAATATTTCGTAGGTAATATTCATCTCCAGATCATTCATTGTTTTTCATTTCTAATGTATAAACTTCTTTTGTATCCTCCCGGTTATAGATATCCCAATATTCAAAATCACGCAATCCACTATTTAAAAGCTGCTCATCATCCATATGTTTTACACAAAGTTCCGGATGTCCCTGCATTCCTCCGCCCCAATAATACTTTGCTTTTACATTTGTCTTTTCTATAGAAAAATCGGCCAGCAAACCATAATCATATAACATAAATTCAAAAAAATTATAACCATAATCACAGAACAATTGCGACGGTCCCCAGAATCTGGGATTTGCTTCTATCATGTAGTATTCTCCATTATATTTGCGCAGTTCAATCATCACTAATCCATAAAATCCCAGCTGAAGAAGTAGCTTTTGATACTGTTCCTTTATCTTTTCGTGATGGATATCGGCAACGCAGGCAGCCAGGATCGATTTGCCGTCAGGCTGCTGCAGAAGATTTTTTTGTGAAATAGAATAAACTTCATTATCTTTTGAAAAATAAAATAATAAATAATAGCTTTCTCCTTCGATATACTCCTGAATATCAAAATCATTTTTATCATAATGATCCCTAAAATATCTATACTTTTGTTCATCCATCAGAAGAATGGGCGCATATATATTTCCTGAATCGGAAATATACTTTTTAGGTTTTGCTACAACTGGTCCTGTAAATTCCTCATTCAACGATAGTTTTTGGGGAACAGTCAGTCCTGCCTTCTCACAGATCTGCCAAAAACTTTCCTTGTCGGAAATCTTCGTATATAAGTCCTCTGACACCAAGGGAATTTGACAATGTATTCCCTCAAATTCCTTGCGATGTTTTAAAAGAAATCGATTCAGCATTTCCGTACTAGGCGCTATAAAAATAGTTTCCTTATATTGCTGATAAAGATCTTGCAATATCTGCAACATCTCGTCCAGCTCAAGTTCTCTTTTCTGCCTTATGCAAAAAACCTTATTGCAATATATCGTCTTAAGAATCGGATCCTGTTTACCGATAGCAATAATCGCATATTGATGTATCTTATTTTTCTCCAAAGTCCTAAGAAAGGAAATTACCGCTCTTTGATTAAATCCTGAAAATATTGCTATCATGGCGTCACTGACCATCATCCTTTCCACGAAGAAAGCCCCGCTGATAATATTCGCATCCCTTCATATCATGCGTACTAAAATATTCTGTTATCTGCTTTAATAACGCATCATTGTAGCTTTTTGTTCCATCATTGCTCTTAAAATATTGCAGCGGCATCTCTTCCTGCATCTGATTATAAGCATTATTGACCAAAATAGCAAATTCATCAGAATATTTTGCCGTTTCTGTTTTCATTGTACCACTATTTTTTAGATAAAATACCTTCTTTGCGGTCTTGATCTGCTCACTGTCCAATCTTTCTATCTTATGAATATTTTTCAGGCATTCTTCATATTCTTCCCTGGTCTTAGGCTCCACCGTATAGCCAAAACTTGAATAATAAGGCTTCCCAACGATGACCGCAGGAATCCCTTCGCATGCAAACTCCGCTCCCGCATTACCTCCTATCGTCACAAGCACATCTGCGATATTTCGGATGCTCTCTGCACTGACGTCATCCGATAAAAAGAAGATATTCGGTTTTTTAAAGCGTTCATACATATCTTCTATAGAATCTTCCGACTCATTATAAGATTTTCTGGTGGGATGTGGTTTTAAGATCCAGTTGACCGCCGTATTCTCTCCCGCAAGTTTCAGAGTCTGTTCTGTCCAATCATAATAATCCCTAAAATAAAGATCCCCATAATTAAATACGGCATCTGTAAAGGTATGCGCCATAATCACTACATTTTTCTTATGCGGATCCAGCCCCTGCTCCCGGATCACAGTCTCTCTGGAAATAACCTTTTTTCCTGCAAAAGCGCCTTTATCAATATTTCTTCCATTTTTTCCTTCATATCGTTCCCGCAGATATTGTTCGCTCCATAAAACAGCCGATTCATCAACATCATCAAAATTTTGATGAATCAACATTCCACTCCTGATACCTCTTTTCCTGATCTCGCCATCCTTTTCAAATATGATCTTTTCCTCCCCCACAGGACTGGTATTATAGATCCGAGCGCCATATTTTTGAAATAATTTAAGAAATAGATTTTCATGATATGCAATATCATCGCATACCACATATGCAGGTTGATATTTTTTACATAGCCGATCAAGCATATACGTAGTCCACAAAATATGACACATCTTTTTTAGACATATTTTGTTTCGAGCAGATTTTATAGTTGATAAAGCCGAAGTTCTGATTATATCCTCATACAAAGATTTCCCTGCCAAAATGTCGCACGCACGGACTTTCTTCAAACCTTCTCCGGTACCGTCAAAAATCATAAATCCTGCCGTCTTCATCCCGGCTTTCAGGGCGGCCAGATAGTCTGTGTGGTTCATTTTATCCAATGAAACATGTTTCATGCCAAATGATTTGATCAATTCCGTCAACAGATGATTTTCTCTCCAGGTAAGCACGACAGGCCTGACCTTGGCAGACATTTCTATCCCCTTAGCATACAACAGTTTTGGCAGTATCCATCCCATCTGCATACGAACCATCGAAAAATTAATAAAAACATATTGTTCCGTATGTTGTATTTTAGGCCACTGTTTTTGATTGACCTCAATAAACTGTTTTACCAATTCTTCGGAAAGCGGCAATTGTTCTTCTCTTTTTCCCATCCCAATAACCTTCCTTTTATATTTCCTTAAGCCATCGTTTCCTGAATCAATTTTTATTCTGCTGATACATTTTCTTCTTTCCTGCAGACATGACTATAGGATCATGCTTTGTTTTATAACCTGATAGATCTGCTCTGCCGTTTTTTCATTCTTAAAATTAGCCTTTGCATAAACATACGCATTTTGTCCCATCTCTTTTACCAAAGCTCTGTCCATAATCATTTTCTTCATATACCCAGCCAATTGATCAACCTCTCCTCCCTGATAAAGATATCCTGTATTTTCGTTCCGCATAATCTCGCTTGTCCCAGAACCTTTGGCACCGATTACCGGCATAGAGGAAAGTAGATATTCTACGGTAACTCTTCCATATGCCTCATTTTGAGAACAGATTACACCTACATCCATCTCATCCAGTAATTTCATCACATCACTGCAATATCCTGCAAATGTTACATAACTATCAAGATTATTACTTTTACAGTATTCTCTTAATTTTTTTTCGTAATCCTTGCCTTCACCAACCAGAGTCACATGAAAATCTGTAACCTTTTCCCTAAGCAATGTATCGACCGCTTTTAATAATTCCAACTGATTCTTTCCATCCTGCAAAGCGCCTACATAACAGAAATTAAGTTTTTGATCATCATTCCAATTACTTCTTAAAGTTTTACGACTGTATATTCCATCATAGATACAGATTGTTTTGGCTGACGGACTGATACTTTCCTTAATATAACTTTCAATACCTTTTGACACCGCAATCACAGCAGCAGCCGCATCAAACTTAGCCTTTACTGCTTTAGGCGTATAACTAAATACAATATGATAAAATTTGTTTCCATATTCCCTGACATGCCAGATATGCGGCAGCTTCATCCTTTTTGCAAGATCTGCGCCAATCTGAATCGTAGAATTATTAGAATAAATAAGATCGAATCCCTTATCCACTATTTTATCCATTATTTCTTTCAGATATTTTCTGTTCTCTATACAGGCTTTGATCCCCCGCAATCTCCGTAATCTCGCGTCCTCAGATACAACCCATGCCTTCATGGGATGAATAAAATATGGTATCTTTAATCGTTCCAATTCTTCATGCAGACTACCATCCTCAACTGTCGGCATTAAGACATAGGGTTCCACATCATATTGTTCACGCAAATCAATCATAAGCTGTACCAATGAACGATTTGCTCCTAACATCGCGCGACAGTATGTTACAAATAAAATTTTCACACAAATCCTCCATGTCAGAGCAGTTTTACTGCAATCAATGCAAATTTAAGGTTCCAACTCAAATTACCGGTTGAAAATTCGATTTCCCTCTACATATAATTTCGTTGTTTATGATAAATCTAATCTCTATTTTTCCAACATAAAACTCTTTGAAACACTGCAAAAAATATAATTTCTTTAATATCATATATCCCTCAGAAAGTTTGCATTAATATCTCCCTTTGTCAAAAATATATAACTTTCTATATCTATTTCCATTCATAAGTATTGCCATCGCGCCCGCTCCCACAATAGGTGTAATCAAAGAATCACATTTTGATAATAGATAAACAGATGTCAGATAATCTAATCCTTCCTGCTTCAAATCAACTTTCTTTTTTCTGAAAATCTGAGCAATTCCCTTATTTCCCGTGTTTGAATCATATCTGTTTTCCTGATTTACAATTAATTTATCCCCATATCTATTTTTAAAATATAAATATATTTGCTCATCCTCTGTGGCCAAAAAAAGATATTCATACTTTTCACTCTCCATCATATCATCCACAATAGAACACAATTCTTCATTCTCAGGCACTATACTGTGGTCTCTTGGAGATAAACTTTTATAATCAGTTCCTCTTGCCTTTACACCTAGAATTCTTTTTTGCCCCCCCCCAAATAATTTTCTATGCGTTTGGATTATATAGTTCTCTGTTGCCGAGTTGAATTTGATATAATTTTCTATAATATTATGATAAGTACCTACATATTCCTTTGATAGTAGTTCACTCCGAGAACCATATCCACCTGATGAGACTCCGGAAATAATTACATTCTTGCTTTTACGAATTTCTTCTAAAGAATATTTTTCTTGTGGCTGTCGAAACCAATATTCCCAAGAATTAACTTTTCCTATCTGGTTAGGATATAAATACATATTGGAAAAATATTTAAAATCTATGATTGGAATATAATTATTATTTAATGCGTATTGAATGTGCTTAACAACAT
>CAMWHY010000005.1 GCA_947174185.1 uncultured Lachnospiraceae bacterium
GAAATTATGAGATTTAAACAAAGAAAGGTTGGTACAAAAAATGGATATTGCAAGCCTATCCACCAGTTTAGCACAAAATGCTGCATTGTCAGATATTGGAACCGCAGTACTTTCCAAGGCATTAGATACTCAGGAAGCAGCAGGCGCCGGACTTATAAAAATGTTAGATGCCGCTCAGATGGAGCTTTCTGTAAATCCTCACATCGGTGGAAATTTTGATGTGTCTGTTTAATTTAAAAAAGATACTCTTTACAAACTGAAAAATATGATATTTTTAAAAAGAGCCGACATACATGTCAGCTCTTTTTATCGTCAGGATACCGATAACATTCCCTTGGAAATAATAACATCCAGAACGATCATTCCGACACAGACCATAATTCCAAGCCACAATGGAATGGACCATGTCCTACCTCTCTCTTCCTTTGTAAACACTCGTCGAAGATGAGCTTCCCCATGTTCAAGTTTTGCAATCGCAACCAGCACACAGGCTGCTAAGGCGGTCGCAACTAAAGCAATGATCAGATAAACTCCTATCGCCGTAATCAACGCCTCCTGCGTCACACTCTCCGCTTCGGATAGTTTCTCCGCAGACAGGACGTTCTGCAGATAATACATAAATACATTATAGCTGTTAAGCGATATATGACAGATAATTCCTGACCAGATATTGCCGGTTGCCTCTCTCAGCAATCCAAACGCAACGCCAAGGGCAGCCGCATAGACCATCTGGTTCAGATTCATATGAAACAGACCAAACAGAACAGCGGTCCAAAGGATTGCCTGTATCGGCGTACCATTTTTACGAAAACCGGTATATAAGATCCCCCGAAATACGATCTCCTCGCAGACAGGTGCCAGCAGCCCGACGAAGAAAAACATCGTTCCAATAGAAATCTCCGAAACCAGCGACAATATTTCCGTTGCCGTATTATCGACAAACAACATGGTTACCATATTACAAAGTGCAACCAACGGACTTAATAAAATGATATACAATATCGCCAGAAATATCGTCGGAATCCTGATCTTATGAATTGCCGCCGCATCCCTTAACCGTTCCTTTGAACATACGACAAATAAAAGCGCAGGTATTATGATGATTCCCTCACTGATCCAAAGAGTATTAGAAACCGTTATCTTATCACCGATATTACCTATCAGAAGCAGATACGGAGTGATTACATATGCCATTGTCATTATAAAAAATAACCATCCCGAACGTTTTGCCGTCATACCCAACCTCACTATTTTTTGATATTCTTAATTTATATCCGCCGTATACGCCCATCCTTCTCTATCAGGATCTTCCTTTCTTTATACAGATGTCCCACGGCACGCTTGAATTCATTCTTGCTCATGCCTGTTTCCCGTTTAATAACCTCCGGAAGCGCCTTTTCTGTAAACGGCAGAACGCCGCCATAACTGTCCAGCAGGTCTAGTATCTTCTCCATGTCAGGATTTATCTGCAGATACGCCTTTTCCCTGACGCTCAGGTTCAGCTTGCCATCCTCACGCACCTTTGTAACCCGTGCTTTGATGCAGTCACCAATCGCCAGATCCCCATAGGATTCATTTTTCGGGATAATCGCAGAATACTTCTGATCAACCGCCACAAACAAACCATAATTATCACTGGATTCATAGATGATGCCGCTGACATCGTCCCCCGTCTGATACGGACTTTCCGTGCTCAAATAAGGATATACGTTCATCGTTGCACAAAGCCTGCCGCTCTTATCAATATACAGTGCAACCAACGCCTCTTCCTGTTCCCGGACCCTTCTGGTCTGCTGCTTAAAGGGGAGGAAGAGATCTTTTTCAAGACCCCAGTCCAGAAATGCACCCATCTTATTCACCTGCGATACTGTCAGCATGGCAGTTTCATGAAGCGTCAGCCGGGGTGTACGGATCGTTGCGATCAGTCGGTCCGCGGAATCTTTATATAAAAATACGGTAATCTTATCTCCGATCCGGCTTTCCTCCGGAACCTGTTTCTTTGGAAGGAGCACACGCTCCTGATGCCCGCCGTTTTCTTCTTCCAGATATACGCCAAAATCCACTGTTTTTGCGATTACCAATTCCTGAAGTTCTCCCAAACGAAACATAACGATCCTCTCATAATTTACACTCTTATAGGCAATTGCAAAACTTCTGATTTTCCATCATTAGTTGTGCAACACAGACCATATCATCGCCTACATCTAATTTTTTTAAAAGAAAAGGGACTTCAAAACGAAGTCCCAGCAGCGCTACAAGGATTCGAACCTTGAAATGACGGAGTCAGAGTCCGTTGCCTTACCGTTTGGCGATAGCGCTATATAACCGCAAAACATATCTGTAACACGCCTGCATTAGCCATTATAAACTATCATTCTAAAAAATGCAAGCCTTTTTTATCCGTTAAATGTATTTTGCCGCCAGCTTCAACGCTTCCTCTATCACCTGGTGCATATCAAAATATTTATATAAGCCAAGCCTGCCTCCAAAGATCACTTTATCCTGCCTGTCCGCCAGTTCCTTATACATTATATAAACAGCATTATTCTTATCATCATTCATCGGATAATAGGGTTCCTCTCCCTTGCTCCATACAGCAGGATACTCTCTGGTAATCACCGTCCTGGGATTGACCTTCCCACTCTGGCAACCCAGTTCAAAGTGTTTATGTTCGATGATCCTCGTATAAGGCACCTCATATTCCGTATAATTCACCACCGCATTGCCCTGATAATTTTCCTGCTCCAGCACTTCCGTCTCAAATCTTAAACTGCGGTATTCCAGCTCGCCAAAACAATACCCAAAATACTGATCGATCATTCCTGTAAATATAATCTGATCCGCCAGCTTATCCAGATTTTCTTTCTCTGCAAAATAGTCTGTCTCTAAGCGGATCTCTATATTTTCCAGAGAAAGCATTTTCTCTACCATCTTTGTATATCCACCAATCGGAATCCCCTGATAAAGATCATTAAAATAATTGTTATCATATACAAACCGGACCGGAAGCCGCTTGATAATAAATGCCGGAAGTTCTGTTGCACGCTTTCCCCACTGTTTTTCCGTATATCCCTTAATCAGCTTTTCGTAGATATCCCTGCCTACCAGGCTGATCGCCTGCTCCTCCAGATTTCCTGGCTCCGTAATGCCGGCCTCCGCGATCTGCTGTGCAATCTTTGCCTTCGCTTCCTCAGGTGTGGTAATCCCCCACATCTTACTGAAAGTATTCATATTAAAAGGTAAATTATACAGTTCGTCCTGATATCTTGCAATCGGAGAATTGGTGTAACGGTTAAACTCTGCAAACTGCTGCGCATAGTCCCATACCTTCTTGTTCGACGTATGCAAGATATGTGCACCATACCAATGCACATGAATCCCATCTATCTCTTTCGTATAGCAGTTCCCGCCCACATGGCACCGCCTGTCAATCATCAGTACCTTTTTTCCGGCTTTGGCCGCCTCATGGGCAAATGTTGCCCCGAACAAACCTGCTCCGACCACCAGATAATCGTAGTTTGATTTCATCTTTGTAAGCCCCTATATCTCGAATATCAGCTATTCGCTTACCCATGAAACGACAGCCACACTGCAATATCTCTATACCTCAAACAGCATATCCGCATAGGTCGGGAATGGCCACATCTTCTTATCTACGATCTGCTCCAGACGGTCCGCGGGTGAGCGCAGCGCCTCCATATCCTTCCGGATCACATCCTTATAATAAAATGCCTTTTCTTTATTATCTGTATAATCTGCCGCCTTTGCCTCATCTTTTTCCAATATTTCCAAAGCATGCTGCATTTCTTCCAGAAGCTCCGTCGTCTCTTGCAGCAGCGACTCATGGACCTTCGTGCCTGCACCCGCTGTCCGCACTGCGATCACCGCATCCGCCAGCTTCCTTGTATAGGCAACGACCGCCGGGATGATCTGACGGTTCGCCATATAGATCATCGTAAGCGCTTCTATATTGATAGACTTTGCATAGGTTTCATAAAGGATCTCCGCATGAGATTCCAGTTCAGCTTTTGTAAAAATATGAAACCGCTCAAACATTCTGATCGACTTCTCCGTAGTCAGCGTAGCAACGCTCTCCACCATAGATCTGATATTCGGAAGTCCCCGTTTTTCAGCTTCTTCCACCCACTCCTGGGAGTAGCCGTTACCATTAAAGATGACCCGCTGATGCTTCGTCATATATTCCTTGATCAGGTCATGTACCGCAATATCAAAGTCCTCCGCACCCTCCAGACGGTCAGCAGCTTCACTGAAAGACTCCGCCACGATGGCATTCAATGTAGTATTGGCCGCCGTAATGGAATCCGCAGATCCCACCATACGAAATTCAAACTTATTGCCGGTAAAAGCAAATGGGGAAGTTCTGTTCCGATCCGTGGCGTCCTTATCCAGATCCGGCAATGTTGATACGCCGGTCATCAGCTTACCGCCTTCCTTGCTCTCCGTGGCTACACCTGTTGTCACAAGCTGGCTCACCACATCCTCCAGCTGATCACCTAAAAATATGGATATGATTGCCGGAGGAGCCTCATCTGCTCCCAGCCTGTGGTCATTACCAACGTCTGACGCGCTCTGTCTTAAAAGGTCCGCATGAATATCCACTGCACGCATAATGCAGGCAAGCACCAATAAAAACTGGATATTTTCATTCGGCGTGATGCCCGGGTCCAAAAGATTGACCCCATTGTCCGTACATAATGACCAGTTATCATGTTTACCGGAACCATTGACCCCCGCAAACGGCTTCTCATGCAACAGACAAGTCAGCCCGTGACGATGCGCAACGCGTTTCATTGTCTCCATCACAAGCTGGTTATGATCTCCCGCAACATTCGCAGATTCATAGATCGGCGCAAGTTCATGCTGCGCCGGAGCCACCTCATTGTGCTGCGTCTTTGCCGTCACTCCAAGCTTCCAAAGCTCCTCGTTGAGATCCTTCATATACGCGCCGATCCGCTCCCGGATCACGCCAAAATAATGATCCTCCATCTCCTGACCTTTAGGGGCAGGCGCGCCAAACAGCGTCCGTCCTGCAAAGATCAGATCCTTTCTCTGCAAATAAAGATCCCGGTCGATCAGAAAATACTCCTGCTCCGCTCCCACCGACGGATAGACCTTCGTTGCCTCGGTATTACCAAACAGTCTAATGATACGAAGCGCCTGTTCACTGATGACCTCCATAGAACGGAGTAACGGAGTCTTTTTATCCAACGCTTCTCCGGTATAAGAACAGAATGCAGTAGGGATACACAGAATCACTCCGGTTGCCGATTCCTTTAGAAAAGCCGGGGAAGTGATATCCCATGCGGTATAGCCCCTTGCCTCAAAGGTGGTGCGCAGACCGCCCGAAGGAAACGACGATGCATCCGGCTCGCCTTTGATCAGCTCTTTGCCGGAAAATTCCATAATCATCTTTCCCTCCTCGTCCGGATGGGACACAAAGGAATCATGCTTCTCCGCCGTGATACCGGTCAGCGGCTGAAACCAGTGGGTATAATGTGTCGCACCGCGCTCTACCGCCCAGTCCTTCATCGCCTTGGCAACCACATCCGCAGATTCCTTGGAAAGTTCACCGCCTTCTTCTTTAACACGGATGACCTCTTTATACACAGTTCTTGGAAGACGCTCCCGCATCTTTCCCAGGGTAAAAACATTTTGGGCAAAAATCTCTTCTACATTCATAAAACTGCTCCTCTTAATTTTTATTTCTTTTTAGGATTCGAATGTCCGGTATCCTTAAAATATCATACTTCTCTGCCTGTCCGCTTAACTGCAGCCAAATGATCTGCTTAGAATGGGGACAGCTCTCAACTGCTGCCATTTCTTCATCATACATGGCAAGTACCCTGACAGAAATATTTCTTCCATCCGGTTTCATGATCTCGATCTGATCGCCCACGCAGAACTTATTCTTCTGCTCGATCCTGACAAGCTTCTCCTTTTCTTCTTCCACCATGCCCAGATAAATATATTCACTGATGTAGGTATTGTTATCATAAATCTGATTTTCTTCGCTTGGTTTTCCAAAATAAAAGCCTGTGGAAAACTGCCGGTAAGTACACTTGGAGATCTCCTCCTGATACCACTTCATATTGCTTCGATAGGTCTCTTCTGATTCCAGATAATCATCGATGGCTTTCCGGTATGTCCTTGCTACCGTGGCAACATACAACGCGGTCTTCATCCTGCCTTCGATCTTAAAACTATCGATCCCGGTCTCGATCATCTCCGGAATATGTTCGATCATACACAGATCCTTGGAATTAAATATATAGGTTCCCCGTTCATTCTCATAAACCGGCAGATATTCACCGGGACGCTTTTCCTCCATGACCGCATATTTCCAACGACATGGGTGCGTACACGCGCCCTGATTGGCATCTCTTCCTGTAAAATAATTGGACAGCAGACATCTTCCTGAATACGAGATACACATTGCCCCATGGATGAAGCTCTCGATCTCCATTTCTTCCGGAATCTTTTCCCGTATCTCCCTGATTTCTTCCAAGGACAACTCTCTTGCAGATACCACCCGTTTTGCGCCTAACTCCCACCAGAAACGGTAAGTTTCATAATTGGTATTATTCGCCTGCGTCGAAATATGGATCTCTATCTCCGGACATATTTTTTTTGCTGTCATAAACAACCCCGGATCCGATATGATCAGCGCATCTGGCTGCAACTGCTTCAGCATCTTAAAATAATCTTCCGCTTCCCTGATATCCTCATTATGTGCAAGGATATTCGCCGTCACATGCACCTTCACCTGATGCACATGCGCAAATGCAATGCCTTCCCTCATATCCTCTTCGGAAAAATTTTTTGCCTTCGCCCGCAGGCTGAACGTCTCACCGCCGATATATACTGCATCTGCGCCATAGATCACCGCAGTTTTCAACACTTCCAGACTGCTTGCTGGTATCAGAAGTTCCGGTTTTTTTCTATCTCTCATCATCATTAACCTGTTCCATCATCCTATTGGTGTTTTACAGACAACGCCACTCCATCACCGATATTCAGGAGTACCGTCTCATAAACATCACTGTGCGTCAACTGATACAGATATTCCCTCATCCTGCTATGGATCGTCCTGTTCCTTCTGGTGACTGCATACCGTGATTCACATATATCGCCTTCCTGAAGCACATTATCCGTGATCAGTATACCTCCATCCGCCAAAAGTCTAGTTACTTTAGGCAAAAAATGAAGATACTGCCCTTTCGCAGCATCCATAAAGATCATGGGATACGTACCCTTCAGATTGTCCAGCACTTCATCCGCGTCTCCCTCGATCAGTTCGATACAGCTTTCCGCCCCGGCACGCTTCAGATTCTCCCTCGCCACAGGAATCCGTTTCTCATATTTTTCTATTGTCGTAATCTTACATTTTTTTCCAGATGCTTCCCACATCAAAAGTGCGGAGAATCCGGTAGCCGTACCCACCTCCAGAATCTTTTCCGGTGCAAATGCAGCAACCATAAATTTTAACAGTCCCTGCATTTCCTTTCTGATGACAGGCACATTACCCGTGACAGCCTCCTTTTCGATTGCAGCCAACAGAGGCGAATGTCCGGAATCCAATGAATTAATAAAGGATATCATCCTGTCGTCCTGTATCATTACTCATCTTCCTCGTCTTCCGGTGCGTTGGCAGCCATGACTTCCATCATCTCATTTGGCGTCATCGCAGTGCTCAGTTCATAGATTCCCGGCTGAAGTTCCCCATGATAGGAAGAAACCAGCTCCTGCAGATAAAAGAGCGTTGCGCTTCTGATCAGACCTTTCTCCTCTAAGATCTCTCCGATCTCTCTTACCGACTTGCCCTCTACGATAGCTACCGACATCGTAAGACCGGGTGCCGGCGACATCGGCTCCTCAGCAAAGATTCTGTAACCAAAATCATATGCCTTCAACATCACATTATAAATCACCATGACGATCAGCGCGGCAAACGCCAGAGTAATCACACTTTTAAACAATGACATTAATATCTTCTTAACATCCATCATAAAACCCCATGCTTTCTTCTCAATCTACCTCCATAATCACCGGCAGTATCATCGGTCTGCGCTTTGTCTTTTTCCAGACATAATCTCCAACAGCATCCTTAATATTATTCTTAATCTTTCCCCAGTCCCTGACATTGGAGATCATCATGTCATACATCGTTGCATTGACCACGGAGCGCATTTCCTCCAATATTTCATCGGATTCCTTCACATAGACAAATCCCCTCGTGACAATATCCGGTCCGGCAAGCACCTGCTCCCCCTCCGAATCCATCGCCAGTACGGCAATGATGATACCGTCGTCAGCCAGACGCTGCCTATCCCGCAAGACCACATTGCCGACATCGCCGACGCCTAGACCATCCACAAAGATCGCGCCAAACGGCACCTTGCCCACTACCTTCGCTTCCTGCTTTTCTATCTTCAACACATCCCCACTGTGTAGGATAAAGATATTCTCTTTCAATATTCCAAGCTGTTCTGCCAGTTTCGCCTGCGCCTTCAGATGCTTGTATTCTCCATGCACCGGAATTGCATATTTGGGCTGTGTCAGCGAATAAATCAGCTTGATCTCCTCCTGACAAGCATGCCCGGATACATGGGTATCCTGAAAAATAACATCTGCTCCCTTCTGAAACAGCTCATTAATGATCTTGGTCACTGCCTTTTCATTGCCCGGGATCGGATGCGAAGAAAAAACTACGATGTCTCTGGGACCGATCGACACCTTACGGTGTGTTGCATTCGCCATCCTGCTGAGCGCCGCAAGCCGTTCTCCCTGACTTCCGGTGGTAATGATGACCGTCCTTTCATCAGGATAATTCTTCAGCGTATCCACATCAACAAGAGTATCCGCAGGAACATTCAGCCGCTCCAGCTCAATCGCTGTATCTATGATATTCACCATACTCCTGCCTTCGATCGCCACTTTGCGGTTAAACTTGTGAGCAGAATTAATGATCTGCTGCACGCGATCCACATTTGATGCAAATGTGGCAACGATGATGCGTCTGTCCTTATGTTCTTCAAAGATACTATCCAGCGTACTTCCTACCGTCCGCTCCGACGGGGTAAATCCGGGACGCTCCGCATTGGTACTGTCGCACATCAGCGCAAGTACGCCTTTCTTTCCAAGTTCACCAAATCTCTGCAGATCGATTGCGTCTCCAAAGATCGGTGTATAGTCCACTTTAAAATCACCGGTATGAACAATGATGCCCTGCGGCGTATAGATTGCCAATGCTGCAGCATCCACAATACTATGGTTCGTCCTGATATACTCCACATGAAAATCCCCCAGAGTCATCGTCTGTCCGAACTGTACCACTTTCCTGACAACTACCTTATCCAGTTCATGTTCCTTTAGCTTCGCCTCAATAATACCCATCGTTAATTTAGTAGCATAGATCGGCACATTGATCTCTTTTAACACATAGGGCAACGCCCCGATATGATCTTCGTGACCATGGGTAATCACGAAGCCTTTCACCTTCTCAATATTATCCTTCAGATATGTGATATCCGGTATGACCAAATCGATCCCTAACATATCATCCTCGGGGAATCCCAGACCGCAATCAACTACAAGGATACTGTCCTCATATTCAAATGCGGTAATGTTCATACCGATTTGTTCCAATCCGCCAAGCGGAATGATCTTCAGTGCTGCAGCATCTGCTATTACACTTTTTTTCAAAACAATCCTCCATTCTTTCTTCCTAATTTTTCATAATAGAAGTTATGTGTAGGCACATCACCCCTATCATGTGTTTTTTATTCTTTCAGCACATAACCTTACTGTCATGCGTCTTATTCTGTTCTTTCAGTACATAACCTCTCTATCATTGGTTTCCTTCATCCTTCTGCAGCGCTATGTCTTCCATCAGTCCGGCAAAGATACCAGCCACCGCATCCAGTTCATTATCATCCGATACAACCACAAACACAGCCTCTGCATCCTCCTTTTCCGACATATCCTTCAGAATCAATGCTTCGCCATCTCCGGTCTCCACATCCGTCACCAGAAAATAATCTCTTCCACCGACTGTCGTCTCCTCCAGAACATAAAACTCTACAGGACGTTCCTCATCCTCCGGTATCAATGTGATCTTTTCCATACTAATAACCAAGCCTTTCCATAACCTGTAAATTTGGGCCGCAGGCACAAATTTATGATTGAAAAATCTTTGATTTTTCAATCTAATCCTCCATGTCAGAGCAGTTTTACTGTGATTGCTTCTTCTGATTTCTAAGGTAATCCAGATACCCCTGCAGGATAAAAACCGCAGCAATCTCATCTACATACTGTTTTCTGTTTTCCCTGCGGATACCGGCTTCCATCATGTACCTGTCTGCCGCTACCGTCGTCAGCCGTTCATCCCAAAGGATCACTTCTAATCCGGTCCGCCTTTCGATCATTTCCTGAAATTCTTTAGTCTTCTCAACCCGATCGCCCTCGCTGCCATCCATATTCTTCGGACAGCCAAGAACGACCTTTTCTACGTCATTTTCCACGATCAATGTTTCGATCCTTGCAAGAGTCTGACGAAGCTTATTTTGCCGTTCACGCCGGATAATCTCTTTTCCCTGCGCCGTCAGCAGAAGCTGATCGCTGATCGCCACGCCCACCGTCTTGCTCCCATAATCCAATCCCATAATCCGCATAACAATTACACCCTTCCTGCTGCATCAGCAGACGCTATCTAGTCCTCGTTCCAATGATTGGATCTGATATACTCCGTCAGCATTTCCTCTACCAGTTCATCACGCTCAGCTTTCATGATGATGCTTCGTGCATTCTTATGGCTGGTGATATAAGTAGGATCACCGGACATAATATATCCGACGATCTGGTTCACCGGATTATAGCCCTTTTCCCGCAATGCATCGTACACCTCTTCCAGTATGGTTTTGACGCTGTCCTCCTGCTCAATATCCACTTTAAAATATTGAGTCTGGGAAATATCTTCTGTTGGTTTTTCCATTTTTTCCACCCCTTCTGCTGCTAATTGCTTTTTCTTTATGTTCTATTTCGTTTTTTCCTGTGCGTCCGTTTCTTTAATAATATATTTTGGTCTGTTTTTAATTTCCAGATAAATCTGTGCCATATATTGTCCCAGAACGCCGATCATCAGAAGCTGCACGCCGCCTATAAACAGGATGAGGCAGACCAGAGAAGGATATCCTGCCACAGCCTCTGCGGTGATCAATTGTTTAATGATTACATAGACCGCATAGATCGCGGCTGCCAGACAGCATACAATACCGGTCATGGAAGATACAGCCAACGGCACTGTAGAAAATGATACAATACCCCTGAGTGCATAAGTAAATGCAGACCAAAACGGCAGCTTTGTCGTTCCGGCACTCCGTTCCACATTTTCAAAAGGAATCCATTTTGTCTTAAATCCAACCCATCCAAAGATACCCTTAGAAAAACGTTCATTTTCTTCCAACGTAAGTACAGCCTCTACCATCTGCCGTGTCATCAGGCGATAGTCCCTTGCCCCGCTTTTCATATGTGTAGAGGAAATACATCCCATCATCCGGTAGAACGCGTCCGCCATCTTGGACCGAAGCAGAGGCTCTCCTTTTCTATCCTTGCGGTATGTGGCAGCGCAGTCATACCCTTCCTTCGTCACCGCCTGATACATCTCAGGAAGCAACGATGGCGGGTCCTGAAGATCTGCATCCATAATGGTCACATAATCTCCCTTTGCCGCTTTTAATCCCGCATACATGGAAGCCTCTTTTCCAAAATTTCTGGAAAATGAAATATAATGCACCCTGGCATCGCTCTTACGAAGTCCCCTCATCAGCTCTAACGTCTTATCTTCAGAGCAATTATCCACCATAATGAACTCAAAATCCACATAGTCCATCTGCTTACTGATTTTTATCAATTCCGGATATAATAAGGGAATCGCTTCTTCCTCATTATAACAGGGAATCACAAGAGAAATCAGATCTTTTCTCTGTTCCGCCATAATCTTCTCCATTCGCTCTACTCTTTTTCCGCTTTTTTTAATACCTCTACAGAAAAGTCGATCGTTGCCTGTACACCCTCTTCCAAACTAGTCTTCGGTTCCCAGCCATATCTTTTTCTGGCATATTCATTGGAAAGCTGCGTATATTTATTTACTTCATTATCCAGCGCCTGCTCCGAGATCGGCATTGCCCCTTCGTAAAGCGCGGGATAGCGGTTCCAGTAGTTGGAGGAAGCCACGTATTCAAATGCAATCTCCTCTTTCCCCATCAGACGTCTGACCGTTTCTGCCAGTTCATTGATCGAGACCGTGGTATTGGTCGAGACATTGACCGCATCAAAACCTGTTCCTTCCTGTACCCGCTCCGCCAGATCGATCAGATCATCCACATAGACAAAGTCCCTTCTCTGGGTTCCCGTGGAATGCAGCACCGGCCGTCTTCCATAGTACAATTCCCGAATCAGATAACCCACAACGGGAGGCTGTGTTCTCAGGCAGTCCAAATGCGGTCCATAGACATTGGCAAATCTCATACATGTGATATTCATCCCATAAACATCCGCATAGGACTGACAAAAACGCTCCGCCGTGTATTTCGTATTCGGATAGATAAGGCTCGGCGGCTCCACCTTATCCTCCACAGACGGAAAATCCCGGTTATTCTCATAAACTGCAGAGGTACTTGCAAAAATAAATTTTTTGATCCCGTATGTTCTGGCTGCTTCTAAAAGCCCTACCGTTCCCATCGTATTGACTTCTACCGCTTTGGACGGATTCATCTGACAGTCCGGCAGCGGCGTAATGCCCGCAATATGATAAACATAGTCAAATTTCTTTTCTTCAAACAGTCTGTTGATCAGCGGAAGATTTAAAATATCGTCCCGGATGATCTCATCTGTAAAGCAGTGATCCTCAAAGATCAGGTTATCCTCGGAACCATAGGAAAAATTATCGATCAAAGTAAGGTCGTCGCCCTTCTTCCATAGATGGTATGCCAGCTGGGATCCGATAAATCCTGCCGCGCCCGTAATAAGTATCCTGCTCACATCGATATCCTCTCTTTAAATAATATTCCGTTCCCTATTTAATCTTCAAAGATGATCCTGCTTCCCTGCGCATCCGTCTCAAACGGCACCTCACGATACCCGCTAAGCGCCTGCCGCACCGCTTCCTGCTTATCCAGCGGCACATACAAAAGCATAAACCCGCCGCCACCTGCACCCAGAATCTTTCCACCTACAGCGCCCGCGTCTTTCGCCGCCTGGTACATACCATCGATGATCTCATTGGAGACGCCGCCTGCAAACTGCTTCTTGATCTTCCATGTACGATCCAGTTCCTCGCCCCATACCTCTGGTTTACTGTCAGCAAGCGCCTGATATGTCTTATCCACAGTTTCCACCAGATCATCCAGCATGGCACGCTTTGATTCCATCGTCTGTGTCTGCTCCTGCAGGATCTGTCTGGAATCTCTCGTATTACCAGTAAAAAAGAGCATCAAATGTTGAAACAGCTTATCCTTTGTCTCTTTCTTACAGATCAGCGGAGTTACACTGACCGACCCGTCATTGCAGAAACGATAACGGTGGATACCACCGTATGCTACGGCATACTGATCCTGTATTCCGATCTTCTGCCCCAGACAATCAATCTCAATATGGCACGCCTCTCTTGCCAGCTGTTCCGGCGAAACATACTCTCCCTTGTATGCGTGCAGGGCATTCAACACGCCGACTGCCAGCGCGCTGGAAGATGCCAGTCCAATACCGGCGCCGCTGAGGGGAATATCCGCCATGTAGATCACTTCGATTCCCTTACTGATCCCGGTGAGCTTTAAAGCTTCCCGGATAATATTATGCTTCACCTCATCCACGGAATGGACCAGTTCATTACCGTTATATACGACGCGGATCATATCGTCAAATTTTTTATTCACCGTGATATATACATGCATATTCAATGCCGTACTGATCACGCTACCATATCCCAATCTGCTGTTTTCATAATAGTCCTTAAAATCGCTTCCTCCTCCGAAGAAGGATGCCCGCAGGGGCGTTTTTGATATGATCATGTGATTTTCTTATCCTTTCTTCCCCTCCAGCAGATCATTAACTGCGTCCAGCAGCGTATAATTTTCATCTACCAGAATACCCTTCACATCCGCATTCTCCGCCGTCTGGATATCGCGTTCATCATCCCCGATGAGATAACATTCCGGCAGATTGATGGAATAATCCTTCTGCGCCTGATAAAGCATACCCGGCTTGGGCTTTCTACAGGAGCACGTACTGTCCCAGCCATGCGGACAGTAATAGATGGCGTCAATACACGCGCCGATGGCCAGAAGATCATCCTGCATCTTTTCATTCACCCGCGCCACGTCCTCATCCGTCATCCTTCCCATGGCAATCCCAGCCTGATTGGAAACCAAGATGATAAAATATCCCGCATCCTTCAATTTCTTGACCGCTTCCTTCGCGCCCGGAAGCCAGATAAAATCTTCCGGTTTTTCTACGTAATGCGCCTTAGGCGGACGTACGTCAAGGGTTCCGTCCCTGTCTAAGAAAATATATTTCTGACCCGACAGAAACTCTTCCGTCAACTCTATCCTTGCAAATGAGCCAATAGAATAATACCTGTGTTCCGTCACCATCGCATAGAGAAGTCCCCGCTCCACGAGCTGCGGATAGACAACTGCCTCAAAGTTCTCATTCTGATCGCTCATCAGGGATAAGACCTTTTTAGATACGATGGCATAACCAATATCCACGCCCTGCAGATCAGGCTGCGTGCGCTTTTTGTCATATACCAGAACCTGTCCATCTCCGGCGATCTTCAGATTATTTTTTGTATAGCCGTCCAGATTGGCATATGCGGTGAACTGTATCCACGCACCATTTTCCTCATAAGCCCTTACCAGTCTTTCAAAATTGACCGGGCAGTAGTTGTCGCAGTACATCATCAGGAACTCATCCTGAAGATCATCCTCCGCGGCTTTCAAACGAAACTGTGTGTCATATTCCACCGGTGTAATACAGTATTTGATCTTTACGCCAAATCTGCTGCCGTCTCCTAAATGCTCCGTCACCTTCTCCGGCAGATAGCCAAGCAGGATTATAATATCCTTTATTCCAAAAGATACGATCTGTTCCACAAGATATTCAATAAACGGTTTGCCCTGAAATGGATACATGGGTTTCGGATTTGTCTCGGTAAATGGTTTCAGCCGCTCTCCCAGTCCTCCCGCAAATATTACCGCTTGTTTGATTTTTCCCATAATCAGTCTCCATCATACACTATTTTGGCAAGAGTTTCAATTCCTGCCAATAATTCCACACAGATAATTATCTATCAAATTCCCTGTTATTTCAACATTTACTATCTGATTGTGCAGATCCGTGTCCTGTTCCACTGCCACTTTGACATACTGCGGCGTGTGTCCGATCCAATATGCCCTGCTGCCAATCAGCTTTTTCTCCTCAAACAGCACTTCTACCTTCTGTCCAATATAATAACTTCGAAATTCTCCGGACTGTTTTTTCGTCAATGCAAGCAGTTCCTCACTCCTTGACGCTTTCTGCGCTTCCGTCAGCTGTCCCGGCATTGTTGCAGCCGGCGTATGCTGTCTTCTGGAATATTTAAAGACATGCATCTCAAAGAATGCCATCTTTTCCAAAAACGTTCTGCCTGTCTCAAATTCCTCTTCCGTCTCTCCCGGGAATCCGACGATCACATCTGTGGTAATGGCAGGATGATCAAAATATCTTCGCAGGTGCTCTGCTCCCGCTGCATATTCCTCTGTCGTATAATGCCGGTTCATCCGCTTCAATGTCGTATCGCATCCGCTTTGCAGGGACAGATGAAAATGCGGGCAAAGTTTCGGAATATCCGCCAGAGCCATTGCAAAATCTCCTGTTACAATCCTCGGTTCCAGAGAACCCAGGCGAATCCTCCTGACATCCGGAATCGTTGAAATCTCTTGAAGCAGGCGCAGAAGATGCTGAGGATAGAATCTCCCTGCCCTGCTGATCCCGTCAGCTTCCTCCCAGTCCGATCCATAGGAGCTTAAATGAATCCCCGTGATGACAAACTCCTGATATCCCTCTCCTGCAAGCTTGCGGATCTCCAAAAGTACCTCCTCCGGCTGCCGGCTTCTGACACGCCCCCTTGCATGCGGGATAATACAATAACTACAGAACTGGTTGCAGCCATCCTGAATCTTGATGAACGCCCGGCATCGCTCTACCGGATACGCAAGCTGCATATCTTCATATTCCATGGTCTTTGCAATATCAATGACCGTCTGTCCCCCAAGGGTTTTACTCTTAATCTCTTTATTTTTATTCTGCCCTGATACGTCTTCCTCCTTCACCTGCGTTCTTAATGACAGATATTGTGCCAATATGGATACGATTTCGCTCTTTTTATCATTTCCGATACACAGATCGATCCTATCGTCTTTTATCGCCGTTTCCAACCCGGTCTGCACATAGCAGCCGACCGCGACCACCACCGCGTCCGGATTGCATTCCTTTGCACGGTGCAGCATCTGTCTGCTTTTTCGGTCTGCAATATTTGTTACGGTACAGGTATTCACGATATAAACGTCCGCTTTCTCCTCAAATGACACGATCTCATAGCCATTCTCCAAGAGCAGCTGCCTTATCACATCCATTTCATAAGCATTGACCTTACAGCCCAAATTATGCAATGCTGCTTTTTTCATCCTCTTCTCCATAACTTTACATTGATCCGGCGCTCTTTTTCCAATTCTAATGAACGCTGTTAATATTTCTGATTGACTTCTTCCTTTCATTGTCATAATATAAAGGGTAAGAATGAAAGGAGGTTATCCCATTGAAAACAGTTGAGATCTCATTAAACTCCATTGATAAGGTAAAATCATTTGTCAATGTCATCACCAAATTTGACTATGATTTCGACCTGATTTCAGGCAGATATGTCATCGATGCAAAATCCATCATGGGAATATTCAGTCTGGATCTTTCAAAACCCATACAGTTAAACATTCATATGGAGACGGAAGATGCGGCGATGATGGAGGCATTAAAACCGTATCTGATCACTGGGTAATGATACGCAGGCATTATATGCATGCGTATCTATGCAGACACAATCCTCCTGATATACCATTGATGCATTTGTTTGCACAATAAAATAACAGGAAGGAAGATACGTGGCTGCATTTCACATAAGCGAATCCATTTTATAATTTTACAAAGCAGGGATTTTATTTCCTGCTTTTTATGTGCGCGGAAAAACCTTCCCTATCCGGCAGTCTGTCAGCATGTCTCTATGATCTCCCGTGTTTCCAGCGCCTTTTTGACTAGCTGATCGATCTCGTCCTTTAAGTGATTCTCATGTTTTTTAATAATGTTCAGATTTGGTTTTGTCACAGGATGCTTTGCAACCCATATGGTACAGCAGTCTTCATATGGTAAAATCGATGTCTCGTAAGTATCAATTCGTTCTGCAACCTCTACGATCTCCTGCTTATCAAAACCGATCAACGGACGGAATACCGGAAGCGTGCATACTTCATTAGTCACTTGAAGGCTCTGCATGGTCTGTGACGCCACCTGACCGATAGATTCCCCTGTCACCAAGGAAAGGCATCCTTCCTCCTTTGCAATCGTCTCCGCGATCCGCATCATATACCGCCTCATAATGATTGTCAGTTCATCATGAGGGCATTTATCATAAATCAGCATCTGGATATCTGTAAAATTGACTACATGCAGTTTTATGTTCCCAGCATATTTAGAAACAAGCGCCGCAAGATCGACCACCTTCTGTTTTGCCCGTTCACTCGTATATGGCGGTGCATGAAAATAAACGGCTTCTATGGTCACACCGCGTTTTGCAATCATATAAGCAGCCACCGGCGAATCAATCCCTCCAGACAAAAGCGCCATCGCCTTTCCTCCTGTACCTACAGGCATTCCGCACGCGCCCTTAACTGACTCTGAATAAAGATATATCTTTTCCCTGATCTCGATATTGATCATCAGCTCCGGTGTGTGGACATCCACCTTCATCGCGGGATAAGCTTCCAATACCGCTTCCCCCACCGAAGCATTGATTCCCATGGAATCCAAAGGAAAGTTCTTCCTTGCCCTTCTTGCATTTACTTTAAAGGTAAAATTCTGATTGCCGCATCCACCGGATACTCTATCCGGATAAACCCTGCCAAGATACTCCACAACTTTCGCACGAAGCTCGTCCACTCCTTCATCTTCCAAAACAACAACCGGGCAGATTGCGGTGATACCAAACACTTTTGTCAGGATATCCAGCGTCTCTTCATAATCATATTCCGATTCCGCTTCCACGTGGATCCTACCCCTTGTCTTATACACCTTAAATACACCCTCAGCCCTGTGAAGCGCACGGCTGATCTGATGTACCAGCGCATCCTCAAAAAGATACCTGTTTTTCCCCTTGATCGCTATTTCCGCATATTTTATTAAAAAAGCCTGATACCTCATACTAGTCCTCTCAATCTATTCTCCCTGCAAACGGTAAAGTCTGTTTTTCGTCTCTGTGTATTGCTGCTGGCTAATCGGCAGAATATCCCCGTTTTTCATCGTGGCCTGATATCGTTCTATCGTTTCTATCTCTGAAAGACTGACAATATATGACCTGTGGCACCTAAAAAAGCGGTTCTCCGGAAGCAGCCTTTCCACATCGGAAATCTTTCCATGGGAAATCAGCCGCCGATACTTCAGAACCAGTTCCACATCCCGTCCGCTGCTTTCGATATATAAAATATCCTTAAAATTAATATTATAGACCTTTCCTTCGGAAGAGATCGATAATCCGCCTTTATGCGCCTGCTTCCGATAGGACTGAAGCAGCGCCTCACGCAGCTTCTCAATATCAACCGGTTTCTGCAGATAACGCAGCGCCTGTACCCGGTATCCTTCCAGTGCATATTCTGCTGTGGTAGAGATAAATATGATATCCAGCCTGTCCCCCAGTTCACGAAGTTTTTCCGCAGCCTCGATCCCATTCATGCCGGTTGCCAGTATATCTGATAAAAGTACGTCAAAGGGAGACTTCGGTTTTGTCACCGCATCGATCATTGACTCCATATCTTCAAATGTCTTTATCTCATGAACGATTCCTTCTTCATTTAGAATCTTTTCCGTCAGCATTGTATTCAGCTTTAATGACGTCGCCTCATCATCGCAGATAGCTACCCGAAACATATTACCCCTCCCCCAGGAAACAACATACACTATAGAGATTATACCATATTAGTTATAGATTGCCAAAAAAAATCTTTTTCAGCATCTTGATCATCGCAGTATATTCCTCCACCATTTCCTCATGATGATCCCAGATAAAAGCGATATCTCCACGCTTACCCGCTCTCTCTAGAGAATACGCCTTATCCGCGATATCGTGGGCTCCGATATTCTTACAGGCGCCCTTGATGGAATGTGCCGTCACCGAATAATTCTCCAGATCCTCTTTTTCAAAGTACATATTCAGTACATTGGCAAGATTGGAGGTGGCAAATGTCTGCAGTACTTCAAAGTATACGCTCTGGCTGCCGGCGCAGTTATTGATTCCGGTATCCGTATCAATACCATCCAAATGCTCCAGAATCATGTCAGCAGACATCCGTTTCCAGTCTCTCTCCTCCTGCTTATTGCAGATATCTTCTATTTCCTCCAAAGAAGTTCCCACCGGGAATTGTTTGTGTCTGGGAAGCCATTTCTGCAAAAGCTTCTGCAATTCCTCGATCTTAACAGGCTTGGCGATATAGTCATTCATTCCCGCATCAATAAACTGCTGCTCCACCCCATTGATTGCATTGGCTGTCAGAGCGACGATCGGTACTTTCCGCGCATATTCTCCCGGCAGCTGTCTGATGTTCTGCGTCGCTTCCACACCGTCCATAAACGGCATCATATGATCCATAAAAATCAGATCATAAGAGATGAGATGTTTTTTCACCCGGTCAATGGCTTCTTCACCACTTTCCGCCAGTGTAGCTTCAAAACCAAACAGCTTCATCAGCTCCCATGCAACCTGCCGGTTCACCTTATTATCATCCACAATCAGCACCTTTGCTGTGGGTGCGATAAAATCGATCTGGAAATCTCTAGTCGGCATATAGATCGTATCTTCATCCCGTATAAAATTACAGGGCAACGGATCTGCGACCTTTTGCGGCAATTCCACATAAAAAGTGCTTCCCTGTTTTAAAACGGAATCTACCCTGATGACGCCTCCCATAGCGTCTGTCAATTCCTTACAAATGGCAAGTCCCAGACCTGTACCTTCCACATTCCGGTTCTTTTTCGTGTTGATCTGTCCAAATGCAGTAAACAGTTTGGTAAGGTCATCTTCCGAGATACCGATGCCCGTATCCTTTACACTGATACATAAAACACCCAGGTCCTCCCCATGATCTACAGATACATTGCCACCCCTCCAGTTAATCGTCAGTGTGACTGTTCCCTGATTGGTAAATTTCACGGCATTATTTAAAATATTGATCAGGATCTGCTTAATACGGATCTCGTCGCCAATCAGCTCCCTGGGAATATTCCTGTCTATATTGCATTCCAGCTGGATCAACTTGTCCTTCACCCGAAACTCTATGATAGTGATAACGTCCTGAACCATACTGTTAAACTGATACGGTTCTGCCGCAATCCTCATCAATCCTGCTTCCACTTTGGAAAAATCCAGAATTTCATTGATGATGGAAAGAAGATTTTCCGAAGAACGCTTGATCGTCGCAATATACTCCTTCTCCTTTTTATCAAAATCCCGTTCTTCCAAAAGCTCAGCCATACCATAGATTGCATTCATCGGGGTACGGATCTCATGAGACATATTCGCCAAAAAATTGGATTTTGCTTCCAAAGCTTCCCGCGCAATCTCATTCTTTTCTTCCATCTCCATCTGATACCGTTTTACACTGTTGACAACAAAGAAAATGGTTACTCCGGCAAACGCATACATCGTCAAAAAAGTAACATACAACTGACGGTCGAAAAATTCCTCGATAATCTTTGATTCGGAAAATACCATATAGACAAGAATCGCCGTGGTGATCCCAAAGTATTCCACAATCACCTGCGGTCTGATAAACAACGTCATAGTAACACCCAGCGCCAGAAAGAAAAATGACAGCGTTCCCTGTGTATGCAGGGCATAACTCATATAATAAAATGTAGCGATACCTGATATGTAGAGGCAGCGGATGACTACACTTTCATTGTCAATATTCAGAGAAATCAATGACACCAAAAGAACCGGCAGCAATCCGATCGCCACCATCCCAGCTACCTCCCAGCCATATACGGACGCCCCGTATACGATCTGTAACAGAACAGTACATAAAAATTCAATAATAAATATAATTATATTCGTGCGAAAGGGAAGCATACAACAACCTGCTCTTTCTTATGCGAAGCGTATCGCTTCGTATTCACTTTATTTTCTGGTATATCTTCGCAGCGTTGGCAGTACCTCCGCCAGCGCCTCCAGGGTCCTGTCTATCTCTTCTTCCGTTGTATAAATAGAAAAGCTGAATCTAACTGCCGCATCCATGTATTCCTGCTTCAAGCCAAGCGCCGTCAGCGTCTGAGAATCCGTATGCTTATGAGCTGCACAGGCGCTGCCTGCAGAGACATAGATTCCTCTTTCCGATAATTCATTTAACAATACCTGGGCACGGACTCCGAGAAATGATACATTGACAATATGCGGCGCACTGTCATAACCGGTATGCCCATTTATTTTTACCTTGTCGAACGCCTCAAGTCCTTTGACAAATCTTTGTTTCAGACGGTATAACCGTTCCACATCCCTATCCAGATTCTGATAAATCAACCGGACTGCTTCTGCCATACCTGCAATCCCTGGTACATTTTCCGTTCCGGAACGCATGCCATTCTGCTGTCCACCGCCCCAGAAGATTGGAGTGATCTTAACTCTTTCACTGACATATAAAAACCCGACTCCCTTTGGTCCATGAATCTTATGCCCGCTGACGGACATCAGGTCAATGCCCATTTTCTTAGGATAAATCCTGAATTTTCCATATCCCTGTACTGCATCTACGTGAAATACAACTGAGGGCTTCATGGATTTTACAAGCGCTGCCGCTTCCGCCACCGGCTGCAGTGCACCGATTTCATTATTCGTATGCATAATGGAAACCATGATCGTCTCCCTGCAGACCGCCTTTTTTAGATCATTTAAAGAAATCACTCCATACTGATCTACCGGAAGATATGTGACCCGAAATCCCTGTTCCTCCAAATATCTCATGGTCTGAAGGACCGCCGGATGCTCGATCTTCGTCGTGATCAGATGATTACCGAAACGGCGGTTTGCCATCGCCGTGCCGATCAATGCAAGATTATCGCTTTCCGTTCCTCCTGAAGTAAAATAAATCTCCTTTGGTAAAACCCTAAGATTTCTCGCAATGGTTTCTTTCGCATTGCGAAGGTACTTTTCCGCTTCCACACCTTTGGTATGCATACTGGACGGGTTGCCATACTCTGATAAATATATCTTATCCATCAGGCTCACCACTTCATCCAGACATTTTGTGGTTGCGGAATTGTCTAAATAGATTTCCATATTTTTTTGTGCCTTAGATGGCATACTCTCCTATTCTTCCTAATATATTGTTATTATATGTCTTTTATTTCCAGTTGGTACATCAGAATCGACAAGATCGTCAGACCCGCCGTCTCTGTGCGCAGAATCCTTCTGCCAAGGGATATGGGCGTAATGCCCGCCTCTTTTGCAAGCTCGATCTCGCTCTCTTCAAAACCGCCTTCCGGTCCAATAAAGATCGCTATACTGACCGCATTGCCTTCCGCCGAGAAAACCTTATCTGTAGCAAAAGTAAGCCATTCACGCGTCGTCTCCATCCCTCTGGAAAGTTCATAAGGGATCGCCTTTGCATCCATCCCTTTCGCGTAGGCAACTGCCTCCTGCATAGTCATCAGATCATGAATGCGCGGAACGACCGCCCGCTTGCTCTGCTTTGCTGCAGCCTCACTGACCGCCTGCCAGCGTGCGACCTTACTCTTTGCCTTTTTCTCATCCAGCTTTACCACTGCTCTCTTTGTCGCCACCGGAATGATCTCATACACGCCAAGCTCAACCGCCTTCTGTACGACCAGCTCCATCTTATCAGATTTTGGAAGTCCCTGAAAGAGATAAATCCTTGCCGGAAGCTCTACGCCTTCTTCCTTGATAAAACGTATCTTACAGATCACCTCGTCATCCGTAAAATAATCGATCTGGCAGCGGTATTCCGTATCATCCATACCGTTGCCGACGGAAAGTTCTTCCCCCTCTTTCATGCGGAGAACCTTTCTGATATGACCCACGTCTTCGCCTGTAATCCTGATCTCATTCCCAACGATCTGGGAAGGCTCCACAAAAAAATGCTGCATATAGGAATTTCCATCCTTTCATCAGTGTTTCCCTAAGGTTTCCTTGCAGTAATGCAGACCCATTCTCCCTGATACGTCACATCCAGAATGTCCAATCCTGCCCCTGTAACAGCTTCCCGCACAATATCTTCCTTGTCATCAATAATGCCGGAAGTAATATAGATGCCGCCCGATTTTAAATGATGCGTAATGACCGGCGTCAATGGCACAAGCACATCCGCCAGGATATTTGCTACAACAATATCATAACTGTCATACCCGACTGCGTCCTGTATCTTTTGATCCGTTATAATATCGCCGATCAGAAGATGAAACTGCTCCTCTTTGATTCCATTATTCTTTTTATTATCCTCTACCGCATTGATGGCACAGGGATCCAGGTCTGTCCCAACCGCCTCTTTTGCGCCAAACATTAAAGAAAGAATAGACAGGATGCCGCTCCCCGTCCCCACATCAAGGATACGGGTCTGTGATGTGACAAATCTGCGAAGCTGTCTGATACAAAGCTGCGTCGTCTCGTGCATGCCTGTACCAAACGCTGTCCCCGGATCGATATGCAGCACCATCCTACCGCTGTCCGCCTCATCCATCTTTTCCCAGGAAGGAATCACCAGAATATCATCAATATAAAATTGATGGAAAAATTCCTTCCAGTTGTTGATCCAGTCCTTATCCTCCGTCTCCGACAGAGCGATCGTTCCGTCCCCAATCTCCATATACGTCCTGATATCGTCAAGTTCCTGCTTTACCTGTTCTACGATCGAAGCCAGCCTGTCCTGATGTTCTTTTTCGCTTTCGTTCTCCTCCTGCTCCAGAAAGAAGCTTAAATATGCAATGCCGTCATCTTCCAGAACATCCGGCATGATGTCCACAAACATCTGCTCCTTCTCTCTTGCTGTCAACGGCACGTTGTCTTCTATCTGTGCCCCTTCCAGCCCGATATCATACAGCGAGGATATAATAACATCTTCTGCATCTGCAATTGTTTTAATCCTTATTCTGCTCCATTTCATAACTCATCTTCCTCATTATATATTCTTTAATACCATCTATAAATACCTGTTAAAATCAATAGAATTCCTAAACACAACAAAAAAGCACACAATAAAATTTCTTTCCACATATATTCCCGAAGCAATACCTGTACGTTATTATCTGGATTATAATAAATATGTACCTTCCTTCCCATGTGCTTTTTTCTTAATTGTGAAAGTTTAAACCTCTCAAAAAAGGGAAGCGCAATAAAACGATTAAGCGCCACAAGCTTTTTTTCCGATCCATCTTTATTAAATTGTACCTCAATATGAAAAATCGTCACCCCTGGGGCATGGGAAGCGCAAGGCTCATCTATCTCACAAATCTTTCCTATAACACTTCCATATTTAAAAATCCGTACATAAAAGCCAAGTAACAAAAATGCCATAATTGCGGATAACAGACCCAGTATTACAAAGAATATCAAAGTATATCCCTCTCCTACCTTTACCCAAGTTTATATTGCCGAAAGAATACCTTTTATTTCACCAAATTATACCAGATTAATTAAATAAAAACAATTCCTTCTCTGTTTTGAGTTTCCATATTGACTTCCCGATAAGAAAAGTGTATGATATGCTAAACCGTTAAAGAAGAGTAAGTAGGTTTCATCCCTTTTTTACAGAGAGCCGCAGATGGTGGAATTGCAGCAAATACATGGAACTGAATGGACTTCTGGAAACAAGCGGAAAGGATTTATGAGTGGGCGTACCATAATGATACGCCAAGCCGGGTGGCACCGCAGGAGTAATGTGAAAAGAATTTCTTCGCAATGATTACCTCCTGTCCCAGCAGATATAATATCTGGGACAGGAGGTTTTTGCAACTGTCCCGACAATGACTCTGCTTAAAGCAGAGCCATAAAAAACAGTCATATTATGGAGGTAAAAAAATGTCAGAAAACAAAATCCCTTACAAAATCTATCTTGAAGAAAAGGAGATGCCTACGGCATGGTATAACCTGCGCGCGGATATGAAAAACAAACCTGCGCCGCTCCTGAACCCCGGCACACATCAGCCCATGACTGCCGAAGAACTTGGAGGCGTATTCTGTGAAGAACTTGTTAAACAGGAATTGGATAACGACACAGCTTATTTTGATATACCGGAAGATATCAGAAACTTTTATAAAATGTACCGCCCATCACCTTTGGTACGGGCATATTGTCTCGAGGAAAAACTGAAAACGCCCGCAAAGATCTACTACAAATTCGAAGGCAACAATACAAGCGGAAGCCATAAACTCAATTCCGCTATTGCGCAGGCATATTATGCTAAGAAGCAGGGGCTGAAGGGCGTGACGACAGAAACAGGTGCTGGTCAGTGGGGCACCGCTCTCTCTATGGCATGTTCTTATTTAGGGCTTGACTGCAAGGTATATATGGTAAAATGTTCCTATGAGCAGAAACCTTTCCGCCGTGAAGTCATGCGTACCTATGGCGCTTCTGTAACACCCTCCCCTTCTATGGAGACGGAAGTCGGCAAAAAGATCCTTGCCGAACATCCCGGTACCACCGGAAGCCTCGGCTGCGCTATCTCCGAAGCTGTGGAGAAAGCTGTAACAAACGAAGGCTATCGGTACGTTTTGGGAAGCGTACTCAATCAGGTACTGCTTCATCAGTCCGTCATCGGTCTGGAAGCCAAAACCGCCCTTGATAAATATGGCATCAAACCGGATGTGATCATCGGCTGCGCCGGCGGCGGTTCCAATCTGGGCGGTCTGATCGCTCCCTTTATGGGCGAGAAACTTCGCGGGGAAGCGGATTATCAATTCATCGCCGTAGAACCGGCTTCATGTCCCAGCTTTACCCGCGGCACATATGCTTATGATTTCTGCGATACGGGTATGGTTTGTCCGCTTGCAAAGATGTACACCCTTGGCAGCGATTTCATTCCTTCCGCCAACCATGCAGGCGGTCTGCGTTATCACGGCATGAGTTCCATTTTGTCCCAGCTCTATAATGACGGACTGATGGAAGCTATTTCCGTAAAACAGACTGATGTATTTGAGGCGGCAGAGTATTTTGCAAGGGTAGAGGGAATCCTGCCCGCACCCGAAAGCTCCCATGCCATCCGTGCAGCCATCGACGAAGCTGTAAAATGCAGGGAAACCGGCGAAGAAAAGACCATTTTATTCGGTCTTACCGGTACGGGTTATTTTGATATGGTGGCATATGAAAAATTCCATGATGGTCAGATGGACGACTATATTCCTACGGATGAGGAACTGGCAAAATACAGGGCAATGCTTCCGAAGATTGATTAAGGAACTCGCTTTCAAATGCCCCCTGCATAGCAGGGGGCATTTTTACTGTAACGCAAAATTGTTTTATTTAAAAGAATTATTCAAGCCCCTTTTTCTTATAAGCAACAGCAAATAATACAATCCCAATCATAAAATTTGCTGCAATCACCATCATATTTTCCGAAGATATTTTAAAAGGTACTTCTGATGTGCCTAACCCATTGATAAGGTCGCTGATTTGCTGCGAATAAATAATTCTGGCAAATTTTTTTATAGTTTCATTGAACATGGAAAGCATTGGAACAAAGGAAAATATCATCATTACCGGCATTGTTACAGAGGTCGCCGCCATCTGGTTTCTGCCGTAAATACCAATCACTGCACCAATCAGTTCCGACAAAATGATGCCCGATATCATTGACAAAAGAAAGATTGCAAGTTCCTTGCCTTGATATTCTCCAAGCGCAGCAAATACAGCCGTACCAGCCATGCACATAAGAAAAATATATGTACCGATGCTGATAAGATACTGCCAAGCCTTTACATTACTCATCATAAGCGCACGCAATGTATTTTTCTCTTTTTCCTCAGAAATAATTGCGGCCATACATGTGAGCGGCGCCATACCCACAAACATCACCGCAAATAATTTTGCAAAAAAATGTTCGGGCATATCTTCCAGTCTGACCGCTTTTTCCATAATGACCGCCATGACCGGAAACATCAGGAATTGAATGAATACTGTTTTGTTTCTAAGGGTATCAATGATTTGTTTCATAAATATTGCTTTCATATTTTTCATACTTGAATCTAACCTCCCTGTCGCGGCACTGCTGCCATTTTTTTCACACCAGTTCTTTTCCTGTAAGCTCCATAAATACAGTTTCCAGATTCGGCTCGGTAGTATGTATCGTTTCCGCACGACCGTTTTTAATCAGTTCAGCAATTTCCTCAGCCGCATCTTCATTATGCGGGAACTGTATATCCGAACCATCTGAAAGATGTATCTTCAGCATACGCTGATGATCATATCTCCGGCATATTTCCTGAGGACACCCCTGCTCCGCAATTTTTCCTTCATTTATCATCACAAGATAATCGCAAAGCTTTTCTGCCTCCGACATAGTATGGGTTGTAAGAAAAATCGTTTTTCCTTTTTCCTTTTCCGCAAGCATCATTTTATGAATCTCATCGGCAGTCGCCGGGTCAAGTCCGCTGGTAGGTTCGTCAAGGAACAAAACATC
The DNA here is from genome assembly GCA_947174185.1 of uncultured Lachnospiraceae bacterium. GTDB lineage: Bacteria > Bacillota > Clostridia > Lachnospirales > Lachnospiraceae > NK4A136. The sequence goes on from CAMWHY010000005.1 coordinate 27,997, forward strand.
AGGCTCCGTCATAAATACCCTCGCAAGCCGAAGCCTGCTGCGCATCCCCTTTGAAAGCTTTTCGGCTGTAGTTTTTTTTGCACTCTCAAGCCCTACTTTTTTTAGCGCATTTATAATGCTGTCCTCTTTAACGTCATATATTTGCGCAAATACTTTCAGATTTTCATAGCAGTTCAAACGCTCATAAATACCGAAATTATCCATCATTATTCCGAATCCTTTATGATCCTCTCCCGTCAGCTTATGAATATCCACACTGTTGATTTCTCCGGTCCCAGAGTCACATTCAAGCTGTCCCGTAAGTATTTTTATCAGCGTAGTTTTTCCCACACCCGACGGACCGAGAAGTCCGAATATTTGTCCCTTACGAACCTGAAAGCTGATACCGTCCAGAACCTTTTTGCTGCCAAATGATTTTACAATATGATCTGCTTTAATCGTTACTTCCATTTTTAATCCTCCTCTTTGTATCGTTTTAACGCTTCTTCCAGCTTGCGGTTTTCCTGTTTTTCCGCTACCAGAGAAATCATCGTACCGACAGTACAGCAGACAACAAAGCATATGAGAAACATAATCCACGCCATGGGCAGATCCGCAGGAAACCAGTCAAAAGCAATAATAAACACAAGTATGATCGCAAATGTCCCGGCAAACATGGCGGCAATCCTCGCGGCAGTTGGCATTTTTATAATCAAGATATCCGTCATAAAAATAAATCTTAAAACAGTAATCGCCAATACCGCCAGCAGAAACTGAAAACTTGTGGCAACGCCCAAACCGTGACTGCCCATGGAAAAAATTGTGGAAAGTTCCTGTGCCGAAGCGCCAAATAAAATGCAGAAAATATTCAGCAGTACAATAGTGATTCCATATATTGTAAATACCTGTGAACAAAATTCCAGTATGGAGAATTTCTTATCCATATCAATGTACCCCCATTCTTTTTTTCAGCTCATCGGCGTATTGTCTGGACGCTATGAGCTGTTCGCCGTTTTCAAGAGTAATGCGAATTTTGCGGTCAAACTCGGCTTTGAGAGAACGTATATATTTCAGATGCACAATACAGGATTTACTGATACGTAAAAAATTCCTTCCGCAAAGCTGATCGTCCATTTCATACAGCTTCAGTTTTGATTCATAACAGTCGTTTTCGGTATAAACAAAAGTCTTTCTATCAACCGTCTCAATATATGCAATTTCTGAAATATCAAGTATGTGGATCTCGTCGTTTTTTATCACCGTGATCTGATTATCCGCCATGCGGATCGCCGCAATAATGCTTTCCGTTTCGGCGGTAATGCTGCCGCAGTTGATAATGATCTCCGTATCGGTAAACTCAGGATCTATGTTAATAGATATTTTCACACTAATCCTCCATGTCAGAGCAGTTTTATCAAGTTTTTCTTCTTTTTTGATAAAATATTATCATAACGCATTATTTTTTCAACTGTACGATACATAACCTGCCATATTCTACGCATGAATTACCAAAGTATATAAAAAAACCGGAATGACCCAAAGATCATTCCGGCAGATTTTTGTATTTGACGATTACAGTTCATTGATCGTATCCGTAATCGCCATACTCCGTATCCGTTGTGCAGGTGCTTTCACCGCTGCAACACAGGATACAACGCCTAAAGCGAATATGACTGCCATCGTGGAAAACGGAATATCCCATGTTCCCCCAAAATGTGTAATCAATAGTTTAACATAAATCAAATGATGAAGCGCCAGTCCCGCCATAATTCCAACAAAGGTGCCACAGAAAGCATAAGTAACCGCTTCTGCTGTTATCATCTTTGTAACCTGCCTGCTTTCCATACCAACGGCACGCATTACGCCATACTGCTTGATCCTTGCGGATACGCCCATAGAAACGCTGTTCATGATATTCAGCACCATAACGAAGAAAATAATCGCCAGAAAGCCATACGCCCCAAGCCGCAATACCCAATAACTGCTATATACTACCTGGAGGTCTTCTCTCCGGTCTGCAAATACATGAGGGCCTGCCAGGCTGCGGATCTGATCCACGGTTGTCTCTTCTGCGCCCTTTTCCAATACTACATTTATCATCATATATCCCTGCTCTCCTGTCAGACGCGTGAAGTTATTTTCCGAACAGACAATCACAGGGGAACCGCTGACGCTTCCAATTCCTTCGGAGGCAACACAGGCAATTTCAAGCTCACAATTTCCGATTTTTATCTGATCGCCTACGTCATACCGGCTATCTTCACTAAAAATAGTAAGCACATAATCGGAGTTTCCATAAACCTTTGACAAATCCCCACTTGCTACAGATTTTTTTGTGCTGTCCAGCATAAAGTCCGTATAAGACACCAAATCAATCATTGCTTCTCTGCCATTAATCTGAGCCGGAAGGCTGATCGCATACATCGTACCAAAAGCACTTTTCACCCCCGGTATTTCAGAAAGTTCCTCAGCAAGGCTTCTGTCTATGGAATTCGTATTGTCCTGACTTGCTATGGCAACATCCGGCGAAAAATTACTTTCCGACGGAAGCAGCTTATGCACAATATCAAGACAGGCGGAAAACGCCAGAAACAAGATAATAGGGAGCGCAAAGGAGCCTATCATGAGAAGCAGATTTTTCTTGGCTTCCGTTGCATGACGGATACCAAGCAAAGTCTCCATTTTGAAAAGCCTGATATCTGCCGTACGTCTGACTGTCTTTACATCCTGTACATTACCGGACACCGCCGCTATGGGAGATACTCTTGCCGCCTGTTTTGCAGGAGAATGTGACGCAATGAGCACAGTGATAATACCGACGGTTATCCCGCAGAAAATCCCGCTTATACTCACTCCAAAAAGCGGTATCTCTGCCAATTCTCCTTTGACAAAAAAGCGGAGTATTGCACACAATATCCAGCACGTCGCCATACCAAGAATACAGCCTGCCGGAATAGCGTTTTTACACCAATTCAACGCTTCCAGTCTTACAAAATGTACAATCTGCTTCTTGCTTGCGCCTATGCACCTCATCATCCCAAAGAAACTCGTCCTTTGTACAACGTTGCTGTTCATACAGCCTGAAATCATAAATACACCCGCAATCAGAACAAGCAGAAAACAGGCTATCGCCAGTGGATAGACATTCTTTACCGTTTGATTGCTGCTTGCCCCCATCAATCCAAGGACAGCAGTATTTTCGTCCACATTTACGTCTGCAAGTCCGTACTGTTCCTTTATTCCCGCAATCACTTTTTTAAGACTGGCATTCTCCATAAACCGGACATAATATTCCGTATCAGCACTTTCCCCGTTACTGTCACAGATTCTCTGAAAGACAGACCTGTTCATATATACGCAGCTTCCGTCAATGATATCATTAAATTCCGTATCATCTTCATAAAACGCCGATATTTTAAAATCAAAATCTCCCATAGGCGTATTTAAAGTAACGCTGTCTCCTACATTGACCCCAAAAAGTTCCTTTGCATCAGCACTGAGAGCAATTTCATTATCTTTTTCAGGATAAGAGCCTTCCCTTGGATAATTCATGATATCTGTAAGGTATGTTTCCTCTACGCCGTATATAACAGCATTTTTACCGCCGATATAATAATCCTCTAATGTGTCAGCATTGATCTTTCCATATCGTGAGAAAACCGCAACGTCAGGACGCGTTACGATCTGCTCCGCATTATCGTACTGCACATCCTTTAATATGATATGATAATTTCCATGCTTATTTATCAATTCCGTTTGTTCCATCCTGACCCACATCTCCGCCATAGAGAACACAGATGTGACAAGGAAAACTGCAAGCACAATGCAGAAGCGTGTCATACGGCTCTGACGTTTGTGAACCTGTGCAGAAATAGATACAAGACTAAGATAACTTTTCATTCACAGTCTCCTTTCCATTCCAGTTCACACATTGCAGACGTCCCCCGGACGTCCTGCGCCCTCCCCAGATCAGTCAGCACTCCATCTGACACCTGTAACACCCTGTCTGCGGTCTGTGCAATGCTGCGGTTATGGGTAATCATAATAATGGTCTGCTCATATTTTTTTGAAGCCTCCTTTAACAAGGCAATGACTTCGCTGCTGTTCTGCGTATCCAGATTTCCCGTAGGTTCGTCCGCAAGGATGAGGGAAGGACGTGTGATCAAAGCACGACCAATCGCCACACGCTGCTGTTGTCCGCCGGAAAGCTGACTTGGCAGATGGTTACGCCGTTCTTTCAGGTTAAGCACCGCAAGCAGTTCTTCCAGATACCGTTTATCAGGCTTCTGGTAATCAAGCAGTACCGGAAATACGATATTCTGCTCAACGGTCAGCTCCGGTATTAAGTTAAAAGCCTGAAATATAAAACCTATATTTCTCCGTCTAAAAATAGTAAGCTTACGGTCATCCATGGAGAAAATATCTCTGCCGCCGATAATAACCCTGCCGGATGTAGGTGCGTCAAGCGCGCCAATCATATTAAGAAGCGTACTTTTGCCAGAGCCGGATTCGCCAACGATTGCAACATACTCGCCCTTCGGAACAGAAAAACTAACATTTTTCAATGCCTGTACGGCAGCCTCCCCACTGCCATAGGTCTTACAGATGTTGTTGACTTCTAATAAATTCATTTTGTAAACACCTCTTTTCGTTTTGATGGCTCCAATATAACAATGAATTCCTACATCTATACTACAATCATCCTACAATTTTGTAGGAAAGCATAATAAATTATGTTAGGAAATTCAATGTAAAAGAGGTTCCAACTCCTAACGTGCTATCAACTTCAATCGTTCCATCATGGACTTCCACAATCGCTTTTGTTAAAGATAATCCCAGTCCAATCCCCTGGGTATCTTTCGAAAAACGGCTTCGGTAAAACCTTTTGAAAATATGGTGCAAATCCTCCGGATCAATACCGCTTCCATTATCCCTCACCGTGATCTGAACAATAGAAGCAAAGACACGCCACTCAATACGAATCAAGTCGCCCTTCCCCGTATGGTCAAGGGCATTTTTCACAAGATTGCCGATTGCTTCGGTGATCCAGCCGCCATCACATAAAAATGCGGCTGTTTCATCGCCTGACAAAACAATTTCCTTTCCCTCCTGCTCGGCGCGAAACAAAAAATACTTCTTTACCTTTTCAGTAAGCTCAAAGATATTTTCTAAAGACTTCTCCAACACTAGCGTACCGGCGTCCAGTTTTGTAATTTTCAGCAGATTGGACACCAGCGTTTCAATGCGGTCAAGTTCCTGCTCGGAAAGCTTTAGAAATTCCGATATGGTTGAGTCATCTTTTGCTTCGTCCTGCAAAATTCCATTATAAATATTAAGGGCAGCAAGCGGCGTTTTTAATTGGTGCGAAATATCTGACAGGGTATGTTTCAAAAATTTCTTTGCACTCTTCTCATTTTCTGCATGGGCATTTAAAATAGAAACCAGAGAATTTACTTCGTGGAACAACCGGAACAGTTCTCCCTCATCGTTGCACTCAATGCTAACATCTTTGTTACCGGATAAATATTCTCTCATCTGCGATATAGCGTCTTCCATCATTTTATGCTGTTCCACAAAATATTTTAGGCAAAGTATAACAATCGTCACACTCATACATAAAGAAGATATGGTGACATAAAGCGCTGCGTTTTTAACTTCCAAAACCGCTAAGACCGCCGAGACCAATGTAAAAATAAAAATACATATAAAAATACCATAAAAAAGCATTTTGATTTTTTGATTGGCAAATATTTTCATCGTACACCTCATTTCATTATGTTCCATTTATATCCCATACCACGGACTGTGACAATTCGTTCCGGCTTCCCCGGATCATCTTCAATCTTAGTGCGAAGCCTGCGAATATACACTGTAAGGGAATTGTTATCTATATAATTTTCGCTGCAGTCCCACAGTTTCCCTAAAATCTGCTCCGGAGAAAGAATTTGGTCGGGATATTCCAGAAACAGGCATAACAATTTGTATTCGCCTGCAGTCAAATCAATCCTCTGCCCTTTTTTATATACTTCACCTTTTAAAAGCTGGACGCTGATATCGTTAGAATTTAATTCTGTAACAGCAGAAGAAAAGTTTTCGCTTCTGCGGAGCAGGGCGTTAATTCTTGACAGGAATACCGCTAACTTGAAAGGTTTTGTCATATAATCATCGCCCCCTATATCAAGCCCCATAATCATATCCGTTTCCTCATCAGCGGCAGTCAGAAACATAATAGGTACTTTTGAAGTTTTGCGCAGCTTCTTACAAAAATCAAAGCCAGATCCATCAGGAAGCGACACATCTAAAACAGCCAGATCATATTTTTCCTTTTCCCATAATCCATCTGCTTCCAGCGTAGTACGGGCAACTGTTACTTCATATCCCTGCTTTTTTAGAGCAAAGGATAATCCATTGATTAAACTCATGTCATCTTCCAATAAAAAAAGTCGTTTCATTAATGATCACTTTCCTTTCCAATTTTTTCCTGCATCAGCCGGCTTTTCTGAAGTTCCCTAATCCTCCACCACCTGCAAAATAGGTATATATTCTATCATCCTATGATCCTTTCCACATTATTTACCAGCATAATTATAGTTGGATATACGAATCATATCAAGGGTTTAAAAACTGCCGCCATGTTGACAACCAAAGAACCAAACCATATAATATCATATAATATTATGAAGCATTTTCAGCAATACAGTCAGCGGTCAGCTTTTACATCATAGATGGCTGTCCGATCATCAGCGAAAGGAGAATTTAATGAAATTAAAAAGAGTAATTGCACTATTTGCCGCAGCCGCAGTAATAGCCGGTTCAACAATCAGCGTATCAGCTGCTGAGCCTATTTCCGGCGACTATCTGACTGCACTCATTGAAAGCGGAAATGCCGGACTGATTCTTAATGTCGATGCATACCGGGCAGCATACAGTGATCTGGATGCCGCTTTTGGCGACAATACCAATGCTTACATAGAGCATTACCTGACGATGGGCATTTATGAAGGCAGAACCAGCGGCGCCCTTTTTAATCCCCTTGCGTATGCAGAGGCATACAGTGATGTGAAAGCAGCTTTTGGCGACCAGACGGAAGCTCTTATTGACCATTATATTAATTACGGGATTTCAGAGAACCGTACCGAAGGTACGGCAATGGGATATACCGATATTGCGCAAGCTCAAATGATTGCAGCTTCAACTGTTGCAGCTTCAGGCGGCAGCAATAGCAGTTATTCTGCAAACACCCAGCAGAACATTTTCAGCAGTATTGGCGGAGGCAATTCCTATAGCGGCAATGCCGGAAGCAGTTCTTATGGTGGCGGTTCTGCTGCGACAGGAGCTACAGCATCTGCTCCCAACGTCAATAACACTCCGGTGAACAATGGGAACAATTATCACCATACCACTTCGATTTATGAGTCAGACGGAACTTTGATACGCATTGAGTATTATGATGAAAATAATCGTTTGTTTGAATATTCCGATGTGATTAATTATGACAAAACGACCAATTCCTATACGGAAAATATTTACGATGTTTCCAACACTACGGATACTCCCGACCGCACAAACAGCTATGAAGGCGGCGTTCTGGTTCCTGCTGATTAACACAAATTTTTCAATTCATTCTTTACCGGCAAGCCCCATAAGGGGCATGCCGGTTTGTTTTTATCCTCTGACATTCTCTCTAAGCCACTTAGCAACGCCATCATTATTATTAGATTCAATGATTCCGGTTGCAATGGCTTTCAATTCCTCATCCGCATTTTCTACCGCATAGGAAAACAGCATTCCATTGGAAGTCAACTCATTGATCGTATCTACCGTATATTTTGATAATGTTTCATCTGACGTTATGCGCTCTTTTGATGTTCTTTACGGTATCGGTCAAAATCTTGTTTCATAGAAAAGAAATTCTTTGCTTGATCCTGGTAATAACAATTATTTTTTGCTGCATATTTTGTCATCCATTCCTCCAAATCTGCATTTTTTATATTCTCCTTACAGGAATAAACCATGATTGCCAACATAGACAATCTATTTTGCCCGTTTCGCAATTTTGAATCAACTCTGACTGTATTCTCTAACAATAACTCTAGTGATTCGTTATAAAAATCCATGTCTTCTAAAATTGCTTCTTTATCCATATCAAGATTTTCTGCCAAAAAATCTTCTGCCCTCTTTTGTTTTTTTAGATCCTTTTCTTTATGCAAAAACTCTGACATCAGTCCTTCAAGCATGTCTAACTTATCAGAAATAACCTGCTTGTCCTTGGTACTTGCATCTTTATCAATTTCATCAAACAGCAATCCTTTTCCATTTATCTTTTTACTCCTAAGATTTTTATTAAATTCTAATAGAAATTCTGCAAATTTGACGTCATCCATTTTCAATCTAAGGAATCTATCAAACAATGTAAGAAATACAAACGTGTCCTTCTTGTTAAAAATATCCTTAATATCATCTGTGATAATATTTTCAAGCCTATGTAAATTATCATCCAGTTTATCAAATTCTTCCTCTGAAGATTTTTCATCTAAATATGTGGCTATCTTCTTTCCCTGTTTATTCCAATCCTCCAGATGGAACATACACATAACTGTTTCGGAAATGGAACGTTCTAACATCCCTTTTTCTTTTTCATTATCGGTAAAATTACTAAAATTAACAAAAAACGGTCTGTCTGCAATTTTTCTTATCTTATTAGCAAATTTAGGTAAATAGATAAACATTTTTTCATTTGCGTTCATTCCAGTATGTATATTGTATCTGCGAAGGTATTTTGCAACTTTATCAAAATCACATTCATGAATTACCGTCTCCACCTGATATTCATAAAATTTTTTTTGCAATTCTTTTGGAAACTGCTCAAAAGTTTTGTTGCGAATATCATATTCTGCGTCGTTCCAAATAGTATTTCCTTTTTTATCTTTATCCATCTTTTTATATTTGATGATTGGATCTTCAACAGATGATTTGATTTTATAATTTCCATTACATAACATTTTAAAAGCCGCTGTTCTGCTTCCTCCGTCAACAATTACCGTACCGCCGCTTTCTTCTTCTGCAAGAATAATAGGCGGAATATAATCATCCGTAAGAATTGTTACTACCAGCCCGTCAATAATTGGTTTCCATGCAGGATTCCGCTGTGTAGCAGCATTGTTACTTATGTATCCTTCTTTTACATTATTTAAATACTGTTGCATTGTATAAGTTTGTCTTCTCGGTCTGCCCATTTTGATATACCCCCTATGCTTCTTAATAACATTTACTAAAACAATATGGAAACGTTTCTATAGGAATGGATCGCTGAAAAACAATCCGAATATTGCTTTTCACTGATATGTAATTCCTCCCTAATCTCATTAGGAAGATAACCAGCGATATTAAGCCTTAACACCTCTTTTTGCAAGCCGGAAAGTCTGCTAAGATATAACAGTATTTTTCTACTATATCCTTCTTCTTTTTGCTCAAAAAGTTCTTTTTCAATAGTGACATCATCAGCAATCATATCTCCAACAGTGGTATTTTCATCATTGCCAATGAGTGTATCAATTGAAATCGACATATTATCTGCTTTTCTTTTTTCCCGATTTCGTCTTGTCATTTCAGACTTGATCCTATTTGCAAGGCAGGAATATAAAAATACGTCAAATGCCTGTGAATGATCATATTTTCTCATGACATCTACAAACACCTCGTTTGCCAGTGAATAGAAATCATCTAAATCCTTATTCGATATTCCTCCGAACTTTAATATTATCTTATCCACCATTCTATGAAGTTTTTTAGCATTGTTTTCGTAATATGTATTTAAGATCTGTTCCATGTTTGCACACTCCTTTCATCTTTTGTTTTATTTCTTTCATATTTCTTCTTTATTTTTTATTCAATTTCTTTCCTACCTCCCAAAATAGAAATTAACGTTTGCAATAACAATAATAGAACATGTGTTCGATTTTGTCAATGGGATATGTTATCTTTATAGTCCTATTTATAGGACTATAATAAGTGATCCAAAGGATAAGAAGGAATAAAATAAACCATTTTATTTTTTTCAATTTCCCAAAAAATTTTTTAAAAACAAATATTTTAATAGCGAATTATATCAGCTATTTAAATCATTTCTTTGATTTACATCTACATATATAGTATTGCTTTTTCGGTACATTAATTCGGACAAGTCCATTGATCGGATTGCAAAATCAAAATTGTTATCAAAGGTCATACAAAAAGAGAAAAATAAATCAACAACCAAAAATCTATTAAAACACAAAGGAGAATTTAAAAACCATGACAGAACAATTTTATCAGGAAAATACTTATCCATCAGATCCATCTATTTGGACAGGAATCATTGAAATTGAAGATTTTAACACAAATTATCCAAATCAAAAGAGAATGGATAATCAGATCGCAGGTATAAAAGAGTCAAACCAAATAAAGGAACGGGAAAAATATAAACACATGACTTTAGAAGAACTGAAAGAAATGAAATTAATATCAAATACAAATGGCAGACCACTCTCCTCTCTCACCGATGAAAAATGGCAAAAAGAATTTAACATAAGAAAACTTTTCATTACACCATATGCAAAAAATATAAAGAAATTAAAAGGAAACGGCTTTGGGGAATATGGTAAGCATGATGAAACGCAAGGTACATATTATGGTCGGACAAATTGGCAGGAATATTGCCGCTTTATCAATGACGTATTAAAAAATATCCGTAGTGGACAAATCGACTATTGTTATTATATTTATCAAATCGAAGAATTATTGAAATTCCATTTTGATAATTTAAGAACGAGATATTGTGATGGATATTGGGAGGTCTGGTTAGATTAGTCAGCCAGTTGCATTTGACCACAAATATCGAAAAATATCATATAGGAGGTGTTGCGTTATTTGTGAAATCTGCAGGCAGGATCCCTGTCATTCCAGATGTCCAAATTATAAACCGCCAAAAGCATCCCATTACTGCTCTTTCTGTGATGAAGGGATTTATGAGGGAGAAGAATATATGAAAAGCAAAAATGGTGAATATCGGCATTTTGAATGTTTCTATGATATAAGAGATCTATTGGAATGGCTTGGATATGAAATAATGATTATGGAGATGGGAGGCTGATGGTATGCTAGATAAACAATATCATATGTATTCTGTTGATACCGGACATTTTTATAGCAACCGTGAAAAATATTTGCATGATATAAACTACAGATATCGTAGGGAGCGTAATTATATCCAGAACAAATTACCTGAAATTGAGAAACGCTTAAAACAGTTTGGATATTCTGAAGATGATATCAAGAATCTAAAAAATAATAAACCCGAAGAAATTGATATTATAAAATCTTCAGATGACGCAATTTCAGAATATTTACATTGGACGAGTTTGATAAAGCACAAAAGAGAAAAAGCAAAAGAATCAAAAGAAAAACTACTTACCCTTTTATTCAACAAGGTGAAGCAGAATGAATTAACAAATGGAAAAGACCATATTCGTACATTAAAAGAAGAAAGTTTAAATGACACAAATATGATATCTGTTTTTGATTCTGCCCTCAGCAGGACGATTGGTATCAAACAGGATGAATTGACGGATGCTTTGATCGTTGTGCAGATATATTATCTTGATGTATTTAAAGATATCTCATTTTATGGTTTTACATATAAAAGCCAAAAGTATATCTATTTTACGTCATCAGCGGGACAGATCCGAAAAAAGAAGGCTATTTTCATCAAGGAATCTGTATGGAAAAAAATTGAAAAAACCGTTATGTGCGGACTGACAATCGATAAAATCAATTTAAAGGGCGGTAATAACGTCAATAAGCATTTAGCTTATATGGCCTTGATGAATTCTGCTACTGATGAATGGAAGGAATTTGATATTGATAAGTCTATTGTAATTGATGATTTTGAAACAAACGTATACGGTACTTTTGACTTTGTAGATGAAACTGATTATTCGATTACGCGAAAGACAGATTATGTTCCAATCCCCCACACAGATGGCGCCGGCATGATTTTACCATCGGTCTCAACGAAAAACTTTATGTTTCGTGCTCCTTGGATCAAGGGATTGTTAGGAGTCTTTGATTTCAGAAAATTTATAGAAAGAAATAACTATTCTCCTATGATAAAAGATATTTATGGGAAAGAGCATGACATTATTAAAGAGGACATACAGATCATCCTGACAAAATCCCAATTTAAAATGAGTAAGTTTTATAACTCTTGGGAGGAATATAAAGAATTTTTTAAAAGGCATCATTGTAGTGCCGGTAAATGTAACGTTGAAGAGGACAGGATAAAGAATGCAAAGATCAACTACCAGATGCTACAGACCCTTACCGATATTACAGATGAAGAAATTGATCTGCTGACGCAGAAATCATCTGAGCGTATCAGTAATATCTGTTCATCCAAAGAAACGATGATGGAGATCCTTGGAATTACACCATATAACACTCATATGACTCCATTTCAAAAAGCTGTGAAACTTTATTCCGCATTATTAAACGATACCTATGCCAAAGATGTGATCCGGGAAGTGAAAAATAGTCTTTTGAAGAAATACCGTAGCGGGAAACTGGAAGTGAATGGAAAATATACTTTTTTACTTCCGGATTACTATGCCGCATGTGAATATTGGTTTGGACATATTGACAATCCTATTGGGTTACTAGGCGACAAAGAAGTTTTTTGTTGGCTATTCAGACGATATGATAAACTTGACTGTCTGCGAAGCCCTCATCTTTATAAAGAACATGCAATCAGATGTAATGTTGCGAATGACGTCTATGGCAATAAGGCAAAGCTGATACGCGAATGGTTTACTACCGATGGAATTTATGCAAGTACACATGATTTAATCAGTAAAGTTTTAATGTACGATGTTGACGGCGATAAAAGCCTTGTTGTAGCTGATAAAGATTTTGTAAGAATCGCAGAACGTAATATGAAGGGTATTGTACCACTCTATTACAATATGAGAAAGGCAGATCCAACAGAATTAAATAGTCAAACTATTTATGCCGGACTTAATGCGGCCTTTATCGGGGGCAATATTGGGGTTTATAGTAATGATATCTCAAAAATTTGGAATGATGAAGTGTTTATCACTGGGTCAGAAGCAGAGAAGCAGGAAGCAATCGATTGTGTAAAAAGACTATGCTGCCAGAATAATTTTGTGATCGATTATGCGAAAACCTTATATAAACCAGAATTTCCAGAAGAGATCAATAAAAAAATATCCAAGTATACGAATGCAAAACTTCCCGCTTTCTTTGAATATGCAAAAGATAAAGAAAAAACACAGGTCAAAAAACGCAATGGAAGCTTTGTCAATAAGATATACGACAGAATACCAAATAAACCAATCAATACCCGCGGTCTAAATTTAGAGGGTATTAATTACCAGAAAATGATGTCCGACTCCAATATCATCTGTAGTAAAGAAGTATCTGATCTATATGACAAATTAAATAAGCAGTATCGTTATATGATCAATATGAAGGATGAAAGCACAGACAATCTAAGATTTATTGCTTGTAAAATCAGAGACGAATTTGATCAATTCGGCTTTTCTGAAGAAACGATTACAGATATGTTAGTGGAATATCTTTATGGTAGAAATAAGCGTTACAAACAATTGTTATGGTTTTGTTACGGGCAGCTTGTTGTAACGAATTTGGAAAAGAATATCGAAGTGAAGAAAACCAAATATATACAGTGCATTGATTGTAACGAATGGGTCGAGGTCGATCATAAAGATCATCGAACACACAGATGTCCTTCCTGTCAAAAACAACATATCAAAATGTATGATAGGAAGCGAAAACACAAAAGCAAAAGTTCCGTTTAACAAAAGAACCTAAAATCATTCGTTATTTACGGATAAAAAATAACATCGGAAAATAGTATCATCCGTAAATAACGACAGAACATTTGTGCGTATAAGGGAACGGATAAATATCTTGCGCATAAGACAAAATACGATTGGAGGTCAGGATACCGTTTGAATATTACACAAGATAGTTTAATCAATCAAATAGCAGCGAAAGCAGATCTTAATACAGCCATTGTCAGGCAGGTAATAAAATCTGCAGAAATGATTATTTTTGATCACTTATCTTCTATTAATCCAATCGAGGAAGTTAATATAAAACTCTTGAACGGTTTTATCATTAAAAGGAAATACATCCAAAAGAAGAACTATTCTAAAGGGATGTTTCAAAATTTAGAATGTCCTGAACATGTGAATGTAAAAGCAAATTTATCCAAATATTATAACGATCAAATCAATCAACAATTATTTCATCAATAGTAATAATATCTATCACAATGATCTTCGTCTTACATATAACTATAAGTTAGTTGGCATGATGTTATATGAAAAACTTGTGGAACGTGCTATATACCCGTTAAGTCTGCCAAGCGAGACGGTACGACTCCACTGTTACTCCTGAAGTACATATATGGTTATCTCGAACCGAAGGCGTTTATACGGAGTAACACTATTCATTTCTATTCAAATGACGATACTGCTGTATCTGGCGGTATCGTCATTTGTTCAATCATCGCAGCACAAATTCGCATGTTATGGAAAGGCATGAGAGATTAGATTGAAAAATAAGCTCGATAGCTTATTTTTCAATCAGCAAATTGAGTCTGAGCCTCAATTTGCTTTGATCGCAGATGAGAAACCGCATGTGCGGATTTCTCATCGCGTGTCATCGCAGCAAGCTGCTCTGACATGGAGGATTAATATGTATAAAATATGTAAGGAATTATCGAAAACCTTAGAAAAAGTGGAACAAATAGTCGATAGACAATCAAGAAATGAAACTACAAGAGAAGACGAAAAATACATGGATGATCTTGATTTTGCTGTTTCAAAATCAATTGTGCTGGACTTAGGGAAAAGCCGGTCATTACAAATTGCGCATCACATACTGGCGCATTATGTGGATGAAGAAGGCTGTTGACTTTAACGATTCTTTTAATGGAGGTATAAAATAACTTGTGAATAAGAATGACGAATTACAAATATATGGCGGCAGTGATTTTATTGTGAATGACAAAATTAAAATAATGCAGCCAACATTAGGAGAAATACGTGATTTTGGCGAACAACGTTATTTTTCTTTCGTTAATAGTTTTACTGCGACGCCTACGGATATGAAATATCAACTCAGTAAAATGGGCTTAGATTGGAATACGGTTTCTGACTATGAATTTTTTCTTATCATGTATAAATTATTTGATCAAAAATCATCTGCTCTGATTTTTGGCGATTTAGATTTCACAAAATTTGTTACTGTGACGGCAGATAATGATGAAATCGTTCTATATGATTCTGAGTTCGGAATCGTGATCGATCGTTCGATCTATGAAATATCTACTAATTATATTAGGAAAGTCCATAATTTATCTTATCATGTGGAACGCGCCATGAATGAAACTACAAAAAATGTTTTGCTAGAAGAAGCAGAAGAAAATTTCAACATGAGCAAAGATAAAGAATACAAATCTAATTTACTTCCATTAATTTCTACAATGACGAATATGGAAGGTTTTAAATATAACTGGTCAACCGTATGGGATATGAAAATTAATGCTTTCATGGACTCTGTTCAACAGCTGTTACATATCAAGAACGTTGATCTGCTACTGCAAAGTGGTTATTCAGGATTCGGCGTTGACCTAAAGAAAATAAACAACAAACAATTAGATTATTTTTCAAGACCCAGCGAAAGTTAGGTCTTTTTAAATAATAAAAAAAATTTAGGAGGTAACGATTAATGAGTTTTTCATTAAACAATTTTTTGATCGATAGAGTGAGGCGTGGAACTATGTTTAGCGACACCACCGGAGAGGCTCTATGGTCTATCACACAGATTAAGGACGCATCTTTGAATATGACAAGTGAAACTTCCGATGCTGTTGACGCGATCGGCAACATCATCACGCAGTTTGACCGTTCCAAAAATGCGGAATTTTCTGCTACTAATGCTTTATGGGATCTTGGTTTGTCTGCCGCTCAGTTTGGTCATGAGAAACAGGTAGCATCCGAAACCAGTAAGATTCGTGTTCCTATGTTTGAGCAGTTGGTAGTTTCTGGTGGCAAGATTGTGCTTTCGCATGTTCCTGTCGGTACTACCGGCGCAGAAATCAAGTATATCTATGGGCTGAACAGCGATAGTACCCTTGGTACAAAATATACTCTTGGCGCCTCTATTTCTAACACAGAATTTACTCTTGATGCTGCAACTAAGACAATTACTGTTCCTACAGGCGTAACTGGAAATATTGCAGTATTCTACGATTACGACGCTGAAGAAGCAGTTATGCTTCAGAATAATGCTTCTGAGTTCCCTAAAGCAGGTAAATTTATGCTTGAAGTCATTGGTAAGGATACCTGCGATAAGACGGCTACCTATGTGGCTTATATCGTATTCCCTAACGCAAAACTGAAAACGGATATGGATCTGAGTTTTGCTACTGATTCAGGCCATCCGTTCTCTCTGCAGATGATGCAGGATTATTGTGATCTCGAAAAGAGATTGTTTAACATTTATGTTGCAAGATAATCAGTAAAATATGGCGTAGCTGCTTACATACAAAAGTAAGCAGCTACAGTTAGGAGCATAGATTGCAAAATAAGATATCTATCTTATTTTGCAATCGCAAATTTGTGCCCGTGGCGCAAATTCGCAGATTATGGAAAGGCATGGTTATTAATATGGCTAATCAGGAAACTGCTACTTGTGTAGTATGTGGAAGACAATATAGAGCCTGTTTATCTTGCAAAAACCAAATTAATTTAAAACCCTGGAAAAGTATTACCGATACGATGGAATGTTATAAGATTTTTCTTGTCATTACACAATATAACAACGGATATACCTCCCGGGAAGAAGCAAGAAAACAGTTGGAAGCAATTCCATACAACGAAGACATTTTATCAGAATCAGTAAGAAATAAGATCAAGGAAATCATGTCTGCGCCCGTAGAGCAAACTAAAAAACAGCAAACAAAAGCGCAGCTAAAAAGAAATGTGAAGAGTAATTTTTAAATCATCAATTAAATAATCTGTGATGGGTATTCAACACTTCGCATTTTCGTGTTTTGTTGAATACCCATTTTTTTACGATAAATGGAAGGGATGTGATGTTTATTGTTTACGGTCAGCGACACAACCGGAATAACATATGAACCGGAAGATTCGGTATATTTCAAAAATGCAAAACAAAGCGCCAGTTATGTCCTCTGGGGTGCAAAATTATTAGATGTATTCCCCACCAGCGACAAAGTATTTGTCTTTGTGTTTTCAAAAGCAGACCATAATAAATATAAAATGAAATGGAATAACTATGAGGAATAATGTATGGAAGTGTATTTAGATCATGCGGCGACAACAATGTTATCCGAATCAATGAAAGAATATTTAACCTCCGTTTTAGACATATACGGCAATCCATCCTCCTTGCACTCACAGGGAGAACAAGCGAAAAAGCTGATTACAGAATCACGGCAATCCGTTGCAAATTTTATTAATGCAGATGTAAAAGATATTTATTTTACGCCATCCGGATCAGCCAGCAATACTCTGGCAGTCCGAGGATATGATCAAAAACATAAATGTACCGTTTTGTACTCTCCTATCGCGCATAAATCGATCTTAAAGTGTGTAAATCATTGTAAAAACTCCTATCCTTTAAAAGTAGATACGAAAGGGAGTATTGATA
>CAMWHY010000006.1 GCA_947174185.1 uncultured Lachnospiraceae bacterium
TAGGAATATGCAACAGATTTTCTGCGGTCGATCTTTGATCAGGATAAAGAGAAAGCGATCCGCCGGAATATGGTTTATATAGGCCGGGATTATCAGAAAAAGCTAAAAGATGACAAGCAGATTGAAGAAGTTCTGAATGTAGTAAAAAAACCGATGCATCTTTATCATAAAAAGGTTGCACAGTGGAAGTCGGTAAGAAACCGAAAAAAGGAAGACAGATAGGATAAGGTAAAATAAAACCGGAGAAAGGACATGGTTGCTAAGATGGCAGAAAGTGGATACCAACAGGAAAAAAACTGGTATAGAATTATGATGATCATGAATGCTGTTTTCTTTTTCCTGCTGCATCTGACCTTTGTGGGATTTACAAATGATGATGCGTATTTTGTTGTTGTCAGAAGCCAGTGGGATTCTCTCTTTGAGCTTCTGGTAGACCGATATCTGACGGATTCTTCCAGAGTGCTTTCCGAAGCATTGCTTTTTACGTTGGTTAAGATGCCGTTTTTCGTATGGCAGGTGCTGGATACCTTGATTTGTATTCTGGTATATCACTGTCTGACAGTATTGCTGGTAAATGATAAACAGAATAGGGGAAATATCATTGTATTTCTTGCATTTGCATCTTACCCTTATATGCATATGGGTTCTGCCGGATGGATATGTACTTCGTTAAATTATATGTGGCCTCTGGCGACGCTGTTATATGCGTTGAGCGGCGCTTTCCGCAGATACCGCGGCGAGAAGATTCCTGCTTGGAAATATCCGCTTTATCTTGCGGCTATGATCTTTACTGCAAATTGTGAGCAGTCAGCGGTGATGCTGGTTATGACATTTGCAATGGCATTCGTTTTTGCTGTCATGGATAAAAAAGGTAAATGGTATGAACTGGCAGCAGTTTTGATCGGCGTTGCGGGGGTCTTGTTTGCTATGCTTGCTCCCGGCAACGATGAACGGACGATCATGGAGGCGGAGAATTGGATGCCGGAATTTTTTGACCTGAATTTGCTGGAAAAAGCCCGGCTTTGTTCGGTTTTTGTGTTTGAACATTTTGTAATGATCCCGGATGTGATATTTTTTCTGTTTGCGTTGCTTTTGGCACTTTGCGGGGCAGGCAGGGGAGAGGGCACTGACGGTAGTAAAAGCAACGGTTTTGATCGTGTGATGGCTTTCCTTCCGCTTGCTGTGGATGTTATCTTTACCGGTTGTTATTTCATAAAAGATTTTATCATTGGCCATAAGACCAGATATGATTTTACAACTCCGGCGATTTATATGGAAGATTTTCAGACGGCATTCCTACAGATTTCAGAAGTATTGGGGCTGATCCTGTTTATTGTGGCGTCCGTTTATACGATATGGAGAGTGATTCCAGAACTTCGGAAAAAACTGATTATGATCTGGGCGCTTGGGTGCGGTTTTGCGGTGCGGATGGCGCTGATGCTTTCTCCTACGATGTTTGCTTCCTGGCACAGGACGCTGATTTTTATGTATTTTGCATTTATTTATTGTATTGTTATTCTTATAGGCATGTGCAGGAAGCAGTGGAAAAGGCGGTTAATATATGGTATTCTGGTTATTGGTGTGCTCGTAAATCTGATCCTGACGGTGGGACTGCAGATACGTAAGTACGCGGGGTGATTGGGAAAGAGGAGGTCAAGGATGAGTTTATTATCAATTATTGTGCCCTGTTATAATGAAGAAGAATCTCTGGAGATCTTTTATCATACCGTACAGGAGACACTAAAACCTCTAAAGATGGACATAGAATATATTTTTGTGGATGATGGTTCTATAGACGGTACGCTTTCCAAGCTAAAAAACCTTCATAAAGCGAAAGGGCATGTTCATTATGTTTCTTTTTCCCGTAACTTTGGAAAAGAGGCGGCGGTTTTTGCCGGCCTTCGGGAATCCCGTGGGGATGCGGTTGTAGTGCTGGACGCAGATCTACAGCATCCGCCTTCGGTGATTTTAGAGATGGCTGCGTTATGGGAGGATGGCTATGAGGTGATCGAAGGAAAAAAGAGTAACCGCGGCAGGGAATCTTTTCTCCATAAGCTGATGGCAGCTACTTTTTATAAGATGATCAGTGGATTTATGAAGATGGATATGAACGACTCCTCGGATTATAAATTTATGGACAGGAAGGTAGTGGACGTACTGTGCAGTTTAAAAGAGAGAAATACTTTTTTCAGGGCGCTCTCTTTCTGGACAGGCTTTAAGACCGTTGGCGTAACATATGCAGTGCAGGAACGGACGGTGGGAAAGACAAAATGGTCGCCGACTGCTCTTGTAAAGTATGCCTGTAACAATTTGATCTCATTTACTGTTGCCCCATTATATATGATCGTGACTGTGGGATTGTTGTTTTTTGTGATTGGACTGGCCCTTGCGATTGATGCTGTTGTGGATCATTATATGGGAATTGCCGTAGAGGGATATCCCACGCTGGTTATATTATTGGTTATTGCAACTGGATGTATTTTGTTTTCCATTGGGATCACCGGAGTTTATATTGCAAAGATCTATGATGAGATCAAAGAAAGACCGCAGTATATTATTAGGGAAAGAGAATAATTTTGTGCCTGCGGCAGTATGAATCCGCAGGTTACGGAAAGGCATAGTTAAAAATATGACTTTTACAACGATAGAATTTGCCGTATTTATGGCAGTTACATTTGTCATATATTATTTGACCCCCGGAAAGTTCCAATGGATCATTCTTCTTCTTGCCAATGGATATTTTTATTATCAGACAGGTTGGAAAAGTGCGTTTTTTCTGCTGGCGGTGGTCTTGGTTTCCTATGCCTTTGGTCTTTTGATTGAAAAGACCGGGCAAAAACAGTATGCTATTGCAGCGGCAGTGATCTTGTTTGTGCTGTTGTTATTTGTGATGCGTATGCCGTTTGCCAGTATGATTATGCCGCTGGGACTTTCTTTTTACACACTGCAATGCATCGGGTATTGTATTGAGGTACATCGGCAGACGGTTCCGGCAGAGAAAAATCTTTTGAAATATGCGTTATATATTTCGTTTTTTCCCCATGTTTTGCAGGGACCGTTTGCGGATTACAAGGAGTTAAGAGATCAGTTGCTTTCGCCGCATCGTTTCGATTATGATATGGCGCTTAGGGGATGTTATCGGATTGCCTTCGGACTGATGAAGAAACTGGTCATCGCTGACCGGATCGGATATGTAGTAGATCAGGTATATGAGACGGGAGAAGGGTATTATGGAGTTACCGTCCTGATCGTTATGATTTTATACGCAATCCAGCTTTATACGGATTTCTCGGGTTATATGGACATGGCGGTGGGTAGTGCGCTGTTGCTTGGCATCAAGATCCGGGAGAATTTTAATGTTCCCTACGGTTCCAAATCTATGTCGGAGTTTTGGCGCAGATGGCATATCAGTCTGGGTCTGTGGTTTAAGAATTATGTCTTTTATCCGGTACAGAGAACAAAATTATGTGATAAGATCCGCAAAACCATGAAGAAAAAAAAGAACCGCTATGGAATGAATGTATTCCCTACGGTCATTTCATTGACTGCTGTATGGACACTGATCGGTTTGTGGCACGGATTTGATTGGAACTATCTTTGTTATGACTGGTTCTGCGGACTGATCATTATTTCTGCGGAACTGTTAAAACCGGTTTATGATAAGGTGAATCAGAGTGCGCCGAAGATATTTGCCTCCAGATGGATGGATATGCTTCGTACTCTCAGGACATTTTTGCTGGTTTCTTTCAGTTTTCTATTTTTTCGCCCGGATACCATGGAAGTGACCATGAGAATGATGCGGAATCTGTTTACGCAGCCTTATGTATATCAGGCGGCGGAATTTATCTATTGGAATGTTTATGATCTGTTTTTGATTGCTGTTCCACTGCTGATCCTTGGTGTGGTGGATGGTATGAAATACAAAGGAATCGATGTTTATGAAAGATTTCACAGGTTTCCGGCGGTGGTGCGCTACGCAGCCTATGTGGGAGGCGTATTGCTGATCTATATTACAAAAGGAGATATGTCCAGCGGGGGATTTGCATACTACGTATTTTAAGTAGGCTGTGAAGTTTTGAAAGAGGTTATGAATTGAAAAAATTTTCATTGTTTATTATAAAGTTTATAATCGTGCTGGGATTGGCGTATGGTGCATATTATGGGCTATTCTGGTTTTTATGGCAGTCTGAGATCTGCCCTGATGCCTATGATCATGCGTATCAAAAGGCATTGCTTTTACAGTATCAGGCATTGGCGGAGGAAGGCAGGGAGCCGGAAGTGATTGTATTTGGCTCCTCTTATGTACCCTTTGGCATTGACGTATCCGTGATGGAGGAGGAGCTGGACAGACCTGTTCAGATCCTTGGCATCGAGGCGGGAATCGGAATCCCGGTTTTGGTAGATATCTTATACGAGACGGCAAAGCCGGGGGATACGATCGTCTATATGCTTGGAAAGTCTAATTGGTATAACGAGGACTTTATGGTAATTTCCGCTGCCCTGGAAAGCGATAAGGAACGGCTGGCGCACTATTGGAGCCTGCGGGAAGGAACACTGGACGACTATCGCAATAAAATGATCTGGCGAAAGCTGTACACTTTATTTGCCGGTGATCTGGTGGAGATTGTCCGTTCCGGGATATCTAAAAATGAACAGGTGTATTCTCTGGATTCCTTTGATGAGAGAGGTAATATGACAGCTCTTAGGGAGGGTAACCTGATTGGAACCGAGGTATCTCCCACAGATACTTTGTGCTTTGAGGATATGGAACTGGAAACGATGGATATGCTGAATGAATTTGCACTCTGGTGTCAGAAACGGGATGTAACCTTTGTGATAGCATATTCGATGACCATCGACGGTTCTTTGATTGAAACGGAGGAAGAACTGGCGCAGTACCATGAACAGATGACGGATTATATGTGGCCGGATATTCTGGGTGTGCCGCAGGATTATTTCCTGCCGGTAGAATATTTTTATAATCACACAGCCCATTTGAATTCTGAGGGTGCGGCAGCATATTCCAGAATCTTGTCGGAGAAGCTGTTGGAATATGAAGGAATCCGTTGATTTTAGAAGTATAATGATTTGTTCTCTAGACCTGCCTATGAGGTTTGCATAACTCGAAGTTTGAACATATATGTTTCAAAAATGATTGCATTTATGCTGTTTTTGAAACATATATGTTCAAACAAAGAGTTATGTAAATCGGACTAAACTGTTTTGTAATTACCTAAATATAATAAGTAGTAGAGGAATTGTAATGATACCATCATTTTTACAGTTGAAGAAGAATAGCAAAAAAGATAAAAGTGGTCTGCCCGGATATCGTATGGTTCTTGTGGGGGACTGTGCGACGCAGCATATCGCGCAGGCAGTTTCCGGATATGCTTACGAGGAAGGAATCGGTCTGGAGCTTCTGGATACGGATTATGATCAGATCTTTGCACAGGTGATGGATCCGGATTCAGAGCTTTATCAATATCAGGCGGATGCAATCCTGATCGTGATGTGCACAGAAAAGCTGTATGAAGCATATTGTGGGGCGCCGGTGGGCGACAGGGACAGATTTGCGGCGGAGAAATATGAGGAGATATGCAGGATCTGGAAAAGGCTGCAGGAATACAGCCATCCGGAAACAGGCAGAAAAATGAAGATCCTGCAGTTTAATTTTGCGGAAGCAGACGACAGATGCTTTGGTAATTATGCAAACCGTGTGGAATCTTCCTTCCTTTGGCAGCTTAGAAAATTAAATACTCTTTTGATGCAGGGAGCCCAGAGCGAGGAAATATATCTTGTAGATATTTCTTATGTGCAGAACCTGCTTGGAAGAAAACAGTTCCATGATGAAAAACTTTATTATCTGGCTAAGATGCCTTTTTCTACGGAGGCGCTTCCGGCGGTCGCAAGGGAAGTAATCGGCATCGTAAAAGCGGTTATGGCCAGAATCAAAAAATGCGTGATTCTTGATCTTGACCAGACATTATGGGGCGGTGTGATCGGGGACGACGGTCTGGAAGGCATCCAGATCGGGGAACTTGGTATAGGACATGCATTTCAGGAATTCCAACTCTGGCTGAAGGAATTGACGAAACGCGGCATTATATTGGCAGTGTGCAGTAAAAATGATGAGGAGAAAGCAAAGGAGCCATTTTTAAAGCATCCGGAGATGGTGCTGCGGCTGGAGGATATCGCGGTTTTTATTGCAAATTGGGAAGATAAAGCGGGTAATATCAGGAAAATCATAGAGACACTGAATCTTGGCATTGACAGCTTTGTATTTCTTGATGATAATCCATTTGAACGGAATCTGGTAAGAAGCATGCTGCCGGAGATTACCGTACCGGAGCTGCCGGAGGATCCGGCGCTGTATCTGTCTTATTTAAAGGAACTAAATCTGTTTGAGACAATTTCTTACAGTGAGGCGGATCAGGACAGGACAAGACAGTACCGTGAGGAAGCAGGAAGGACCTCTTTAAAACAGCAGTTTGCAACATATACGGAATATCTTGAACATCTTGGTATGGTGGCAGAAGCGAAGCCCTTTGATGCATTTCATATCCCAAGGATCGCGCAGCTATCCCAGCGCTCCAATCAGTTTAATCTGCGCACGGTGCGGTACACGGAGGAGGAGGCAGCCAGACTTGCAGAGGACGATCGGTATATTACTTTGTATTTTACCCTGAGGGATAAGTTTGGCGATCATGGATTGATCAGCATAGTAGTCATGAAGAAAGAAGAAGATACGTTGTTTATTGAAAACTGGCTGATGAGCTGCAGGGTATTGAAGCGGACGATGGAAGCCTTTGTGGTCAATATAATGCTGGAAGAAGCCAAAAAGGCGGATGCGGTACGGGTTGTGGGAGAATATATCAAGACTCCTAAAAATGCAATGGTGGAGCATCTTTATGAAGAGATGGGATTTCAGCCGCTGGGAGAAGGAAAATATGAAATCATGACGGCTGCTTATCAGAAGCATGAAACATGGATAGAGCGTGGGGAATAACAGTGGATGCTTGTGGTATACTAAAATATATGCTACACTATAGAGGGTTATTGCAGGGAGGAGAATGATGAGCAGAGAAGAGATTTTAAAAAAAGTAAATGATATTTTTCATGATGTATTTGATGATGATTCGATTGTTGTTGTAGAAGAGACCACGGCGGATGATGTGGAGGACTGGGACAGTCTGATGCATATTACACTAATCTCTGAGGTGGAGTCGGCTTTTGGATTTAAGTTTCAGATGAAGGACGTTGTGGGGATGAAGAATGTGGGGGAAATGATCGATATTATACAAAGTCACTGAAATTATGTCTTTAGGCAGCTTAGGGATCGTTTAGGTAGATGATCCTGAAAAAGAAAGGCTGGTTTTAATAGATGAATCATTTTTTGCTGGAAGAATTGACTATGGGGATGACAGAATCCTTTCAGGTAACTGTCACAAGAGAAATGCAGGAACAGTTTACCGTTCTTTCGGGGGATGTCAATCCGATGCATCTGACGGAAGCGTATGCCAGGGAACACGGATATGAACACAGGCTTGTTTATGGGATGCTTACGGCATCCTTTTATTCGACTTTGGTAGGCGTATATCTGCCCGGAGAACATTGTATTTTTCACGAGATCCATACAACGTTTAATGCGCCTGTCTATGAGGGTGACGAACTGACGGTGACGGGAGAGATCGTGGAGATTCATGAGGGATTTCAAAGAGTAAAAATAAAGGCATATATTAAAAATGCGAAAGGAAAGAAAGTATCGAGAGCAACGATTGTTGTTGGGTGTAAAGCATGATCCTGTAAGGGTTGGCGATTTTATAGCAGAACAGTTAAAAATGGGTATTATGAGATAGGGTCTCTAAACATATGGTTAAAAGAAGTCATGTGGAATATGACAGAAAGGTAGCTATAAGGTATGGAGAAGGAACGCAGAGATTTCGGTAAAACGTATTTGATAATTGGAGCGTCTTCTGATGTTGCTGTAGAATATATCAGAAGCCTTGCAAAACGTACTCGTAAAAATGCTAAAAATCCTATTTTAATATTTGCGCATTATTATAAAAATAAGGACAAGCTGGAGGAGATCGCCAGGGAATATTCCGGGATCGAGTTAAAACTTCTGCAGGCTGACCTGTCGGATGAGGATCAGGCATTGAAACTTGTCAACCAGGTGATGCGGTATGTGAAATATCCCAATTATATACTTCATTTCCCGGCTGTTACATTTGATTATATGCGCTATCGGGAGATCGATACGGATTATTTAAGGCAGGAGATGAATGTTCAGCTATATTCTTTTTTGATCATTACAAGGGAGTTTCTTCCGCTGATGAAAAAAGAATATGGCAACAGGGTACTGGTAATGATTTCCTCTTATGTGGAGGATGAACTTCCGCCGAAGTTTATGGCAGATTATATCGTAGCCAAGTATGCTCTGTTGGGAGCTATGAAGGCGGCAGCCTCAGAGTATGGAGGAAAAAATCTTAAAATCAATGGCATCTCTCCGATCATGATGGACACCAAGTTTCTGTCCAAGATGGATCCCAGAATTAAGGAAATGACCGCAATGAAAAGTCCGATCAATAGAGTGCCGAAACCGGAGGAGCTGATTCCCTATATTGATGAACTGTTGGATTCCGGTTGTACGAAGAATGGCTATAATCTGGTAGTAGATGAATCATATTTTGAAGCAAAGGAGCCAGAGGAATGATTAAGCTGGCAATACTATTTCAGGAGGATGAGATGGAGCATAAGGATCTTTCCCATCCGGAATCCGGCAATCCCGGCGTCGGCGGAACTGCTTTTTGTTTTCTGCTTCTGATGAAATACTTGAATGATTATGGAGATCAGATTGACTATACTGCATATCAGATAAAAGAAAATATCCTTCCGGCGAAAAAGGCAGAGAAAGTGGCTTCTATTCGGGAAGCGCTGGAACAGGCTGTTTCAGATGGCAATGAGATGATCCTGATTAGAAATCATCAGACGAAAGAAGTTTATGATCTTATGGCGGATTATCCGCTAAAATTTATTGTCTGGATGCACAATAAGCTGACCATTGAGGAGATCCGTCTGCTGGACCGGTGGGAAGCCGTCAGTCGTATTATCTGCGTCGGTCGGGAGATGTATGATTATTATCTGGATGATCATATCATTCGTAAGATGGATGTAATCAGGAATATGTTCGTGCCTCCTAAGGGAGAGATGATCAGGGGGGATCAGTATCCGCTGTATGTAACTTATACCGGAAGTCTGACATATGATAAAAACTTTCATCTGCTGGCGGCGGTCTGGAAAGAGATCATCAGGCAGGTGCCGGATGCCCAGCTCCACGTCATCGGTTCCGGAAGGCTGTATGATCAGAACAGCGCCATGGGCGCCATGGGGATCGCAGATAAGGAATATGAGGAATTGTTTCTTCCCCATCTTTGCGATCAGGAGGGAAAGCTGCTGCCTTCTGTAATCTTTCACGGGATCATGGGAGAAGAAAAGTATGAAGTTTACAGACAGTCTGCAGTGGGAGTTGTCAATCCCATGGCGACGGAAACCTTCTGCTTATCGGCAATTGAAAAAGGAGCCTGCGGCATGCCCGTGGTATCACGGCGTAAAAACGGTCTGCTGGACACCGTACAGGATGGAAAAACAGGGATTCTTTATAAAGATATAAAACAACTTGCACCAGTGATTGTTGATCTTCTTGTGGATCAGGAAAAAAATATCCGTATGGGGCAGGCTGCGGCAGCATTTGCCAGAACAGAGTTTCTACCGGAAAAGATCCTGCCGGAGTGGATCAGGGTATTGACGGAAGTGCATACCGGAAAACCCGTCAGGTATCGGAAACCCACAGCCAATCTGGATAATAACGGCAAGTGGATACGCAGGATCTGGCATGGACTGCACAGCGTTCCTTTTCTAAAGGGGTTGCCATCCATCCATGATATCCAGAAAAAATAAAGAGGGACTGTTTTGGAAGTCAGTGTATTAATAACAACTTATAATATAAAAGAATATATTGTGCAGACAATGGAATCTGTATTAAGCCAGAAGATGGAGTCTTCCTATGAGGTATTGGTAGGCGATGACGGATCTGATGACGGGACGCGGGAGATACTCTCGGAATATGAAAGGAAGTATCCGGATCAGGTCAAAGTCTATTCAATGGAGAGAGAGGCAGGCAGGGAATATAACAGGGTAGAACGTTCCGCAGCTAACCGGTTGAATCTTCTGCAAAAGGCGGAAGGAAAATACTGCACTTTTTTGGATGGAGACGATTATTATATGACGGATAACCGTCTGCAGCGCATGGTAGAAGTATTGGAGCGCCCAGAGAATAAGGATTGTATCATGTGCGCGCATAATCTGATGATGGTATATCCGGACGGAGGACAGACGCCTTTGCTGAGGGCAAAAAAGGAACGAAAGATATCTATGAAACAGTACTGGAAATTGATGTTTGTGCAGTCGAATGCCATTCTGTTCCGCAACCGGTTTCATGAGGTTCCGCCGCCGCCGCATTGCGCCAGATATTTTGACGATAATAATATTACCTATTGGCTGTTTCAAATGGGAAAGATGTATTATCTCCCGGAGTGTATGGGAGCTTACCGGCAGGTGGCAGGCTCCTCATGGAATGGAATCGACCGCTTAAAAAAAGCTGCTTCCAATATGATCGGTTATTCAGTGGAGCTGGAGCTGAATCCAAAAGGAAGGGGACTTAGCAATATCAGGCATTATCCGGATTATGCCTATTTGTTCCGTCATAGAAAAGAGATCGATCAGAAAAGCTGCGATCCGTTTTACAGTACTGCCGTGCAGAATCAACTGCCGGAAGCCATAAAGGTATATCAGATGAAAGAATGCAGCGGGATGCAATATTTAGGATTTGGCCTGCGTTATCTTACCAGCATGTGCGGCTACGGATTTGCAAGACTGGAGCGGACATTGCGGAAAATAACCGGAAGATACTAAGGAAGCACTGATTAAATTACTATTTGCCTAAGAATGATAAACCACAGATTGCGGGCATAATGTAAGAAAGAACAGAAGGGATATAGTATCCCTTAGGAAAAAATCAGGGGATCTCATGAAGACGATTTTGTATTTAAATCATGATTTTTTTATCTATGACAGGGCAATCGCGGAGGAACTGCGTAAGAGGGGATATGAGGTCCTGTTCCGTAAGTTTGTCCGGCAGGCGGGGTTTCTGGACCGCAGATTATGTAAAAAGCATGGGATCACTGCCAGGCAGTATGCTGCGGACCGTTGTCAGGCATCGATTTTATCGGAATTAACGAAAAAAAATCAGCATGTAGATGTTGTTCTGGTAACTTCCGGGCAGGCGATGACGGAGGATACCTTACAAAAGCTTCATCAGATGTACCCACAGGCAAAATTTATCTGGAATTTATGGGACAGTATCAACCAGAACGATCATTTTAAACTAATTCAAAAATATTTTGATATTCTGATTTCTTTTGATAAAATAGAGGCGGAACAGTACGGATTTTTGTATAGTCCCGATTTTTATATTAAGGAAGTGGCTGGGCAACAGAAAAAATATGATTATTGTTTTGTGGCCACCTATACGGAATATCGGAACAATGTTTTACAGGATATGCTATCAAAGGTTGGCGGGAAACATGATTTCATCTATCTGAAAGAGACGCCAAATAACAGATGGCTTCCGATGATCCGGCGGATCTGTTCCGGAGAAGAAAAAAAGCTTGCGGAAAGAAATATTTATTATAAGGCGTTAGAATATGATGCTATGCTGGAAGTTTTTGCACAGAGCAGATGTATTATTGATATTGCGCATCCTGGGCAGACCGGGCTGTCCATGCGGCCCTTTGAAGCTATGGCTGTAAAAAGCAAGCTGCTGACTACGAATGAAATGATCTGCAGATATGATTTTTATGATAAGGATAACATTTATATAGCAGATCCTGAGAATATTCAAATGCCGCCAGACGATTTTCTGGAGACTCCTTATAAGGATATACCGGAAGAAATCTACCGCAGATACAGCGTTGGAAGCTGGTGTGATAATATACAGAGGTTGATCGAGTGAATAATATCTACCGAAAAAGCAATGTGATAAAAACATATGGTTTGGCTATGATCGAGCTGATCAGTGTGGTGCTGGCATTTCTGGCAGCATTACTGCTGCGTTTTGGCAATTTCCAATTGGATGACCATCAGGAGATGTATTTTGCTTATGGTATCTTTCTGATGGTATTGACGCTGCTCTATTCTGTTATGACGGATTGGAACAGGGATTTTTTTGAACGGGGGTATTTTAAGGAGCTTGTAGCTGATGGAAAATATAATATCATTCTGGTTTTGCTGAGCAGCACATTTCTTGTTTTCACAAAAAATGCGGATATCTTTGCCAGACTGGTTATGATCTATTTTGCCTGCTTCAATCTCCTGCTGACGTATCTGTTTCATATCAGTTTTAAGGAGTATATGTTGAAGCGTTACAAAAAAAGCGTCAACAGTGATAAACTTATGGTGATTACCGATGCGAAGGATGCAGAGCGGATCGTTACGCAGATCCTTGAAAAACCGCACTGGAATTACGAGCTGACATCGATAGCGGTCATGGATGAGGATATGATGGGGAAGGAGATCTGCGGTATACCGGTCATTGCAAACAGAAAGAATCTGATTGAGATTGCTACGCAGAATATTCTTGACAGAGTATTTATTTCCCTGCCAAGGACGGAGCTGGAGATTGTGAAGGAGATGATCATGGAGTTTGAGGCTATGGGAATTCTCTGTCATTATAGTATTGAGATCGATGAATTGAATCTGGAAGGGAAAGAGGCCGGAAATTTCGCGGGATTTTCCGTTATTTCCTTCTCTTTGCAGAATATGGATTACCGCCGCCTGATGATCAAGAGGTTTATGGATATTGTGGGAAGTATCATTGGACTGCTGTTTACGGCAGTCATCTTTCCCTTTGTGGCGCTTGCAATTAAGATGGAATCCAGAGGACCTGTAATCTTCAGGCAGGAACGTATTGGAAAGAATGGCAGGAGATTTAAGATGTACAAGTTCCGTTCCATGTATCAGGATGCGGAGAAGCGTTTTGCGGAACTTCAGGAGCAGAATGAAGTACAGGGATTGATGTTTAAGCTGGAAAATGATCCCAGGATCACAAAGGTTGGAAAGTTTATTAGAAAGACAAGCATTGACGAGCTGCCGCAGTTCTGGAATGTATTAAAAGGTGATATGAGTCTGGTGGGGACGAGACCGCCGACAAACAATGAATTTGAGCGTTATAGTCCTTATTATCGCAGACGTTTAAGCATCACGCCTGGACTGACAGGCATGTGGCAGGTAAACGGCCGCAGCGATATTAAGGATTTTGAGGAAGTGGTAAAACTGGATCTGCAATATATCGACCGGTGGTCCCTGTGGCTGGATTGTAAACTTCTGCTACAGACCTTTGGAGTGGTGCTGTTTGGCAGGGGATCAAGATGATCGGTCGGAAACAGAATAAGCATAGAGGAGAATTGAAAAAGATGGAAAATTTTAAGCTGACAACGCCGGTGGCATTTTTGATCTTTAACCGGCCGGATACGACAAAAGAGGTATTTGAGAGGATTCGGGAGGCGAAGCCGGAAAAATTGTATCTGATCAGCGATGCTCCGCGGGAGGGCAGAGAAGATGATATGGAGAAGGTTGCGGAGACAAGACGGTATGTGGAGATGCATATTGATTGGGACTGCAAGGTATATAAAAATTATGCGGAGAAGAACATGGGATGCCGGGACAGGGTATCCTCCGGTATCACATGGGTATTATCTCAGGAAACGAGAGCGATCTTCTTAGAGGATGATATTGTTCCGCTGCCGGAATTTTTCCGGTTTTGTCAAGAGATGCTGGATGCCTATGAAGATAATCCGCGGGTCATGATGGTGTCAGGACTGAATCTTGTCAGGAAGCATAAGATGGATACGCCTTATACCTTTTCCTGTTTTTCCAGTATCTGGGGCTGGGCAACCTGGCGCCGCGCTTGGGAAAAATATGATGTGAATGTGGCGGACTGGCCGGAGTTGAAAAAAGCGGGAACCCTGAAAAAAGTGCAGAGCGGATTTTCTTATCTGTTTATGAAACGGAATGTTGAAAGGGTATATACGAAAAAGCTGGATACCTGGGATATTCAGTGGGATTATTGCCGGCATAAGCATAGGGGACTTGGGATCGTACCGCGTGAGAATCTGATCTGTAATATTGGTTTTAACAGGGAGGATGCAACCCATACCAAGGAAGGCTCAGACGAGGATTTTTCCTATGGGACGATGCATTTTCCCATGGAAAAGAATGTACCGGTACGCCGGGATGTGGAGTATGATAAGGCATATATCAGAAAATATTTCGGAATAAAAAAAGTCGTAAACATTATCAAGAAAGCAGTAAAGAAATAAGAATTTTGCAGTTATTGTGATGTGAAATGATTGAAAGGCTTATTATGTTAAAGAGAAAAAAACTGTTTGGCATTAAAATCGTGGTATCTGATCCGGAAGAAGCAGTCAGCCATGTCGTAAAGGCAGTGGAAGAACTCAGAGGCGGCTATATCAGTTTTGCCAATGCGCATACGACGGTTCTGGCGCATGAAGACAGGGATTTTCATCAGGTACAGATGGAAGCGTCCTATGTCATGCCGGATGGGCGACCCTTATCAAAGCTATTAAGGCTTAGGGGATACTCTCAGGCAAAACAGATCGCCGGACCGGATTTTATGGGCAGACTCTGGGAGGCGACAAAGGACGGGACATTATCGCATTATTTCTATGGCGGCAGTAAAAAGACCATCGAAGCATTGAGAAAGAGGCTTGCGAAGGATTATCCGGAATTAAAGATCGTGGGGATGGAATCACCGCCATATCGTCCGCTGACAGACGAGGAAGATCGGGAGATGATAGAACGAATCAATGCTTCCGGTGCTGATTTTATCTGGATCGGACTGGGTGCGCCGAAGCAGGAGTATTTTATGAGGGCGCATAAGGATATGTTGTGCGGCGTCATGCTCGGCGTCGGAGCCGGATTTGATTTTCAGGCAGGGACGGTGAAGCGTGCCCCGGAGTGGATGCAGAAGCATTATCTGGAATGGCTGTATCGTTTCTGGCAGGAACCGGGAAGATTATGGAGACGGTATGTGGTGACGAATCTTAAGTTTATCGGTATGGTGATGCAGTATCATAGGTGCAGAAGAAAAGCAGGCATGTGATCTGAAAGGGAGACTTTATGATAGAGATCAGAGAGCGGATGAAGAAACTAAAACTTATTGTTTATGATTTTGACGGAGTGATGACGGATAACCGTGTGATTGTGGGACAGGACGGAACGGAAAGCGTCGTTGTACACAGGGGGGATGGTTACGGGGTTTCCCAGATCAAAAGGCTTCCGCTGGAACAGGTGATCATCTCCACAGAGACCAATCCTGTGGTTGAGAGGCGTGCCGAAAAGCTGAAGATCGATATTATCCACGGTGTTTCAGATAAAAGGAGCACGTTGATGCAGTATTGCCAGGATAAGGGATTTGCCATGGAGGAAGTAATGTTCATCGGTAATGATCTGAATGACTACGAGGCCATGATGGCGGTAGGGATCAAGGGCGCCCCTGCAGATGCGGAAGAAGAGATTCTTGCCATCGCCGACTGGGTTTCTCAGGCAAAGGGCGGTCATGGCGTCATCCGTGAGTTGTATAGAGTACTTCAAACGAATATGGAGCAGTCAGGTGAATAAGATAACAGTAATCACGCCTACCTGGAATCAGGCGGAATTTATCAGGGATACAATTGAATCTGTCATCCATCAGACCTATCGGGAGATAGAATATTTTATCATAGATAACTGTTCTGACGATGGGACGCAGGAGATCGTAGAAGAGTATTGCTCCAGGGATCCCAGGATCACCTATATCAGGGAGCGTGACCATGGACAGGCACAGGCGATCAATAAGGGATTGCAGCGCGCATCAGGAGATATTGTATGCTGGTTAAATTCGGATGATTATTATTATGATACCCATGTTTTGGAACGGGTTGCGGATCAGTTTGACAAAAATCCGGATGTGGGCTTACTGGTAGGGGACGGCTGGTACTGCAATAAGGAAAAGGAACTGACGGAGTATAATGCTTCCGACCGGCATGTCAGCCCATGGGTGATCCAAAGATGGTACTATATCATGCAGCCTTCCGTCTTTTGGCGCAATCATCATAAACTTCTGGATGAACGGTATCATTATGTGTTTGACTGGAAATTCTTTATAGAAATGTATGCAGAGCAGAAAGTAAGCTATACCCATGAAGCGTATGCCGTCTATCGGATGTATGGGGATAATAAGACGGGACAGGATAATGCCGGGAGAAAAAAAGAGATCTATCTTCTGCAAAAAGAACTGGATGTAAGCAGATGCAATATCCTCTGGTGCAGGCATGTTTACAAAGTGTATCTGCGGGCGGAGAAGACAGGAAGGTTATCGGCAAAGAAGCGTGTGGATTTTGTCAGCCGGGTATTATTTCATTTGAGCGGCAGACGGATCTGCAGCTTTTAAAAGATTAAGATCAGGAGTTGGGAAGTGGAACAGCATGGGCAGACCGGACAACAGAAGATAGCAGTTCTTTTAACCTGTTATAACAGGAAGGAAAAGACAAAGGCGTGTATCTCTTCTTTGGCGATTGCAAAAGAGCGGATGCAGCAGGAAATGCCGGATTGGAATTATGAGCTGGAGTTTATCGTGACAGATGACCAGAGTACAGACGGGACACCGGAAGCGCTGCAGCACCTGCCATATCAGATCAGGCTTTTGCAGGGAACCGGTCAATTGTTCTGGTGCGGCGGGATGAACCGCAGTATGGACTATGTGTTGTTGCAGCCAAAACCTTATCAGTATGTAATGCTGGTCAATGATGACGTCCGTTTTTATCCGGAAGCGTTACAGCTACTGATGAGACGGCTGGAGAATTCCGGCGCAGATATTGTGGTGGGTTCCACGGTGGATGGCGCTGGAAAGATGAGCTATGGCGGCATCAAGATGACATCAAGACGTTTTGCCAGATATCAGATGATCGAGCCTTCGGAGGAACCGATAGCCTGCGATACTTTTAACTGTAACTGCATCATCATGGCAACAGATACTTTTTGTGCGTTAGGCAGGCTGGATCCGGCTTATATCCATAGTATGGGTGATTTTGATTATGGGATGAGGGCAATAAAGAAGGGATTTAAGATTGTTAATTGCGACGCGCATATTGGAGAATGTGATGACAATAGGATAGAAGGGACCTGGAAGGATGCTTCCCTGTCTAGAAGGAAGCGTCTTGCGTTGAAGGAGGGACCGAAAGGACTGCCGAAACATGACTGGTATCACTTTATCAGAAAGAACTATGGATTGCTGCCGGCATGGTATCACAGCATTACGCCGTATATCCGTATTTTGTTATCCAAATAGGATTCCAGAGGTCTGAATGATTAAATGAGAGGAGAATAAAAGAATGGGAAAGAGGATTTTGGTGACCGGAGGAGCAGGGTTTTTAGGAGCCCATCTTTGTGAACGGCTGATCAGAGAGGGAAATGATGTCATTTGTCTGGATAACCTGTTTACCGGAAATAAAGATAATATTCGTCATCTGCTGGGAAATCAGTATTTTGAATTTATCCGGCATGATATTATCCAGCCGATTATTTTAGAAGTGGATCAGATTTATAATCTTGCGTGTCCCGCCAGTCCGATCCATTATCAGTATAATCCGATCAAGACGACGAAGACCAGTGTCCTGGGAGCTATGAATATGCTGGGATTAGCCAAAAGAGTGCATGCAAGGATACTGCAGGCGTCTACCTCTGAGGTGTATGGCGATCCGGAGGTACATCCGCAGCCGGAGAGTTACCGGGGATGCGTCAATCCTATCGGAATCCGTTCCTGTTATGATGAGGGAAAGCGTGTGGCAGAGACCTTGTTTTTCGATTATCACCGTATGCATGGGGTGGAGATCAAGGTGATGCGTATCTTCAATACCTATGGACCAAAGATGCATCCTGCTGATGGTCGTGTAGTGTCCAATTTTATCGTGCAGGCGCTGAGAGGGGACGATATTACGATCTATGGCGATGGAAGCCAGACGAGGAGCTTCTGCTATGTAGATGACCTGATTGAAGGAATGGTCCGTTTGATGAATTCCAGAGCGGATTTTACTGGCCCGGTGAATATCGGGAATCCCAGCGAATTTACTATCGGACAGCTGGCAGAGCTGGTGATAAAGCTTACCGGCAGCAGTTCAAAGCTGGTATATCAGCCGCTTCCTTCGGATGATCCGTTGCAGCGCAAGCCGGTTATTGATCTTGCTAAGAAGGAACTGGATTGGGAACCGACCATACCATTGGAGGAAGGTCTGCTGAAAACAATAGAGTATTTTAAAACAATACAATGAGCATAAGAGAATAACGAGCTATGTTAAATGATCTGAGATGTCAAATCTTAAATACGGAGATTTCCGTGGTCACTGTGGAAGATGCAGTGGCTTTTTTGGCTGGAAACGATCAAGTAAAAAAAGGACAGTATGTATGTAATGTCAGCGTGGATGATGTGATGTACGCGAGAAAGGATGCAAAATATCAGCGGCTGGTCAATCAGGCCGTCCTTACGCTGCCTAACAGCCGCCAGATCTCATCGGAGATACGTCTTCAGGGATATCCAAGGGCGGAGAAGATCGATGTGGTGGATCTGATGGAGCGGGTGTTGGCGTCGAGTGAAGAAAAGCCGGAATGCAGACATTATTTTGTGTGGTATTCCGGTTATGGAAGCCCGGAAGACGGCAGTTTTATGCCAGAATGTCTTTTTGATAAATTGAAAGTGGAATATCCCCATGCTGTCATAGCCGGCGGATGGGAATATTCTGAAGAAGATCATTCGGAAGAAGATTATTCTTCTGACGACAAATCTGTTGATAGTAAAGATATCATATCGGAATATATCAAAGATTCCGGGGCAGATATCATATGGGTTGCAATGCCGTCGCCAATGCAGGAGGAGTGGATGGCAGCGCATCGGGGAATGTTTGACGGTATTATGGTTGGGGTGGACTATGGACTGAATGTTTATTGCGGCACCAGAAAAAAACCTCAGGAGGAAAGAAAAAGAGGATTGCTTTATTGGCCCCGTTATGTCGTCAGCCGATGTAGGCAGCTTCCCAAAGGATATATCGGGATGAATCTGCGCTACATAGGTCTGACCGGGAAAAAATTTATTTTAAGGACATTAAGCTGGGCTCCCGCACTTGCGACGATGCTTATTATCTTTATTTTGTCGTCGCAGAATGGTGTGGCGTCGGGGGATACCAGTAGAGAATTGACGATGGGGCTGCTTCATCTGACGGCAGAGGAAAGCCCCTATGTTGCCGCATCAAATCAGGCTGCAATTGAAGCTTTGGATGCACTGATTCGGATGATTGCCCATATAGGGGAATATGCATTCCTATCGCTTATGATCGGTTTTGCTGTTAGCGTGAACGGATTCGGTGGTAAGATTCGGATGTTTTATATGTGTTTTCTTGGGATGATTGTGGCTGTTGCGGATGAATTTTTTCAAATTTTTGTTCCGGGGCGTTATGGCGATCTGAAGGATGTGGTGTTTGACTTGGTTGGCGTCATTGCGGTGGCGACACTGTTATACATCTGGAGCAGACATTTTGAAAAGCGAAAAACAGCCCACAGGACAGAAGAAAAGATCCCGTCCGTTGCGCGTCGTAAGTTTATGAATCTCTGTTTGGACGATATTACCTTTGAGGAGGCGGTCTGTCAGATCGGCGTTCTGGCATGTGAAGAAGGAAAACATTATGTAGTAACGCCCAATGTGGATCATGTGGTAAAGATCGAGAAGGATCTGGAATTTAGAAAAATCTATGAGGAAGCGGATCTGATTTTAACAGATGGAACGCCTCTTATGTGGATTGCAGAATCTCTGGGATGTCCGATCAAGGAGAAGATCCCGGGAGCGGATATGCTTCCTAAGGTCTGTGAGATGGCGGCAAAGGAAGGACATACCATGTTTTTGTTTGGGGCGGCGGAAGGCGTGGCAGAGACGGCGAGACGTAAGCTGATCCAAAAATATCCCGGACTTCAGATCGTGGGCGCATATTCTCCGCCGATGGGTTTTGAACGGGATGAAAAGGAAGTGGAAAAAGCAATCCGGATCATCAATCAGAAGAAACCACAGATCCTGGTAGTCGGACTGGGCGCTCCGAAACAGGAGAAATTTATCTATCAGTACAGGGAGAAGATAGATTTTCATGTGGCGCTTCCCTTTGGCGCAGCAATTGATTTTGAAGCCGGGATGGTAAAACGTGCTCCGCTTTGGATGCGAAGGTTTGGATTGGAGTGGCTTTTCCGTTTTTTTCAGGAACCGGGAAGGTTATTTAGAAGATATTTTATAGATGATATGAAGATTTTTTGGCTGGCATGGAAATATCGATATGAGATTATCCGTCTCTGGGATGATTCGACAGAAAAAAAGGAAGGATTATAGCTGGTAAAGTCAGTTATTGTCAGATGATATCATTTTCTGTAGACAAAAGAAAGAAGGATTTGTGCGGAATTGATTGCAAAATGTAGTCGTTTTTTGTAATCTATATATTGACACTCAAAAAATAAAATGAAGCAGCGTGAATTTGGGCACAAATGAGATATGCTACATGCAGAGAAGGGAGTAATACTGGAAATGATATACATGCATTATTGCAAAAACTGTAATTTCTTACACATGTTGAGCGGACATCGGACAATCTGTCCGGGTTGTGGAGAATCTCTGACAGAGTTAAAGATCGATTATCTGGAATATTATCAGATGGATCAGGCGGACAGGCATATGCTGTTAAAACGGTGCAATGATCCCACCGAATTGAAGGAACTGACGTTTGTGTATAAAAAGCATAAATTTAGTAAATGGTATAAAGAAGGAAGAAGTCGGAGATAGTTTGGGTGTTTACATTATGATAGTTTATGGATATAATAATTGAAGCATCATAAGTTTAGAAGAATATTCGGAAATAAGGTTATTTCGACAGGAGCGAAAGATAATCAATTATAAGTGAGAAAGGAATAAGAGTAGAATGAAAAATGCATTGATTACAGGAATTAATGGACAGGATGGTTCTTATCTGGCAGAACTGCTTTTGGAAAAGGGATATAATGTTTATGGAATCCTGCGTAGAAAGTCAGTTGTGGATTATGGTAATGTATCGCATTTGACAGACAAGATCCATTTTATTTATGCAGATATGACAGATGTAATATCGTTGATCAGCGCTATGAGGATTTCCCAGGCGGATGAAGTATATAATCTGGCGGCTCAGTCTTTTGTTGCAACCAGTTGGGATCAGCCCATCGTGACAGCGAATATTGATGCGGTTGGTGTAACTAATCTGTTGGAAGCGATTCGTGTGGTAAATCCGAAAGCGAGATTTTATCAGGCGTCTACTTCAGAAATGTTTGGTATGGTGCAGGCGATTCCACAGGACGAGACAACCCCGTTTTATCCGAGAAGTCCTTATGGAGTAGCAAAATTGTATGGTCACTGGATCACTAAAAATTATCGGGAAAGTTTCGGTATGTTTGCATGCAGCGGCATTTTATTTAACCACGAAGGGGAACGACGTGGTAAGGAATTTGTCACAAGAAAGATTACAGATACCGTTGCAAGGATCAAACTTGGCGTTGCAGATCATCTGGAACTTGGTAATATGGATGCAAAACGTGACTGGGGACATTCCAAGGATTATGTTCGTGCAATGTGGCTGATGCTACAGCAGGACGAGCCGGACGATTATGTTGTTGCAACCGGCGAGACCAGAACTGTACGTGATTTTGTAACTGCTGCCTTCCAGAAGGTTGGAATTGAAATCGAGTTTTCCGGAACAGGAGTAGACGAGGTAGGTAAAGATAAGGCGACCGGTAAGGTACTTGTGAAAGTAAATCCGAAGTTTTTCCGCCCTGCCGAGGTAGAACTTTTGATCGGCAATCCGAAAAAGGCAGAGGAAAAGCTGGGCTGGAAGCGGGAGATCTCTTTTGATGAGATCGTGGAAAGAATGATAAAAATGGATCTGGAACTTGTTCAGAAGGAAATTGACTACGCTAAGTTGTAATCAATGAAGGAGAGAGCTTAAAGGGTAGATATCATAATCACACAGAAAAATGCCTGGAAAGAGGCATTTTTCATTAGGATTTGAATTGCGACCAAGCTGCGACATGGAGGATAGTAGGTATGATTTGGCAATGCTGCTTTGAATGGGCATTGTCTGATCCCTTGGAAAGGAAACGATTGATGAAGAAAGCATTGATCATAGGCGCTGCAGGATTTGCAGGACGGTATTTGATACGTCATCTGCATGAAGACTGTCATATGGAGGTTGCGGCTACAAAGCTTGCGAATGAACAGTTAGATGGTTTGCCTGTAGAAGTACACAATCTTGATATTTTAAATAAAGATGATATTATAGAACTTTTGTTTGCGGTCAGACCGGACTATATCTTTCATCTGGCAGCGCAAAGTTCCGTCAGTGTTGCGTGGAACAATCCCCAACTGACGATCGATATCAATATCAAGGGCGGCGTCAATGTTCTGGATGCCGTCAGGGAATTGTATTATAAACCGCGGATCCTGATGATCGGTTCCGGAGAGGAGTATGGACATATTCTTCCCGGAGAAACGCCGATTTTGGAGATCAACCGTTTGAATCCCGGCAATATCTATGCTGCAACAAAGGCATGCCAGAATATGATCGGCAGCATTTACTCCAAAGCATATGATATGGAAGTCGTATTGGTCAGGGCATTTAATCATATCGGACCGGGACAGTCTTCTATCTTTGTGGTATCGGATTTCTGTAGACAGGTGGCGGAGATCGAGAAGGGACTGCGGGAACCGGTGATGTATGTGGGCAATCTTTCAGCAAAGCGTGATTTTACGGATGTACGCGATGTGGTAAGGGCCTATGTACTTCTTGCGCAGTATGGCGAAACAGGGGAAACCTATAATGTCGGACGCGGCAAAGCCGTGGAGATCAGGGAGATCTTAGATAAGATCATTGCACTTTCAGATTGTGATATCAAGGTGGAGATCGATCCTGCTAAGATACGACCCGTGGATGTCCCTATTATTGAAGCGGATATTACGAAGCTGCGGCAGGCTACAGGGTGGCAGGCAGAGATATCATTGGAAGAGACGATTGAAGAAGTATTGAATTATTGGAGAGAAAGGACGGACAAAGGATGAGTACGAGTCTTTTTGACACAGAGGGTATTACAAAATCGGAACGTATGCTGCATACGCCGTCAGGATTTGCAAAAAAGAATCTTTCCTATATACAGGAGGTCGGAAGGCTCAAAAGCTTAAAAGCTCACAGCTCGATCCGGGAAAATCTGGAGTCCTATCTTTTGTTTTTGATCTTAGATGGAGAGGGCAGCGTGGTATATCAGGATAACACATATCAGGTCAAAAAAGGAGAGCTGGTCTTTTTAGACTGTAGGATGCATTATGAACATAAGAGCAGCGAAGAACATCCTTGGGAATTGCTGTGGGTTCACTTTAACGGCAGTCTGCCTCAGGCATGTTATCCTGTTTTTTATGAAAAAAATGACAGGTCACCCGTATTGTGTCCCCAGACGGGACTGGCTCCATATCAGAACATCATGGAGCGCTTGATGGAACAGCAGAAGGAACGGGAACTTCTTGCCGAGTTGAAATCTTCACATGAATTATCAGCGCTTATGGTTGCGTGTATCGGTGAGGTGATCCACAACACTGCTGTAAATGCGTCTACAGGAGAAGCCGATACGGAGGCTGATGGGGATATTCTTAGAAAGGAAGATTACGAGGGAATCAGAGAATATATCAATGAACATTTCGGCGATGCGGGATTGGAATCAGCACTGGCGATCCAATTCGGGATCGGACAGCAGGAATTAAGTCAGGCGTTTGAGAAGAAATATGGGATTACTTTGGATGCTTATATTGCCAACCGTAAATTTAACAAAGCAAAAGAGCTTCTCCGCTTTACGATCAAGCCGGTAGAGGAGATTATAATCGAATCAGGCATCGGCAATGAAGATACCTTCCGGCGGCTATTTATGGATAACGAGGAAATGACGCCGGAAGAGTATCGGAGAAAATGGGCGCAGTGGATCAAAAGCGAATAGAGTTTATGATCCATTGAGCAAAAGTGCATGTTTGCCAGTCGATAAAGCGCGGGAACCTTATATGGCGCATTATAATTTGGACGTTTCTTTTGCAAGTCTTTCAGGACTCCAGCGGACGAGCTGCATATTGTCACCGCGATTGGCGGCATGAATTGACAAATGGAAAACCTGTTTCAGATACTGCAGGGTAACCTTTGTGGAAAGCTTAGATTCACCCGCTTCCCGATCCTGAAATACATAAGGTGTCTCTAAAATTTTCTTGATCGGACACATGGCGATGACTTCGATCATGATCTTCCATCCGATGGGATTTAAAGTTGCCCCTTCTAATAATTCACGACGTACCATAAACAAACCACT
This sequence comes from uncultured Lachnospiraceae bacterium, assembly GCA_947174185.1. GTDB lineage: Bacteria > Bacillota > Clostridia > Lachnospirales > Lachnospiraceae > NK4A136. The sequence goes on from CAMWHY010000006.1 coordinate 24,565, forward strand.
GGTGGGATCGCTGACTTTTCTGAGGCAGCGTAGCAGGATTTTACCAATGTATCTGGCTGTCCAGGAAACGAATTTTCTCCATAAATTAAGTCCTCCGTCGCTTCCACCGGGGATAAAACGGCTTGGGATCGCCATGTCTGCGTGGGCAAGCATGGCAGCGTACATATCCACAAGGACTTCGGGAGGATGCTGCAGATCTGCATCCATGACGGCGACATAATCACCCTTGGCAAGAGAAAAACCTTTTACAACAGCGGTTGCAAGTCCCTTTTCGTCGATCCGGTGGTGAAAGCGCACGTGCAGATCCTGTTTTGCAGCCTTTTCCAGAACCTCCGGAGTTTCATCGGTGCTGTCATCTACAAAGATCACTTCGTAATCAATGCCGGAAAGTGCGGCGTTGATTCTGGAAAGTAATGGAAAGATATTGTCTTTTTCGTTGTATGTGGGAACAACAATAGAAATCATTGTGGGTCTCCTCTTTTAAGAACATACTATCATAGGTGATTATGGAACTATAATAACATATGATTTTGTTCCTTACTTTTATAGACAGTATACTATAGAATTCATAATAAATAAAGTGGTTTTTAGGAACTGCAGACAGGCAGGATGCGGAGAAACTTTACAGAAAAGGAAATTATTGATACAATAAAAGCTGCTTTTATCGTCAGGATGGAGCATAACCATTGTTTTTAGGAATATTATGGCAGAGAAGAATATAAAAAGAAAAATTAATACGTCCCATTCCCGCTATCATAAATTATGCCTTCTGGCATATATCAGGACTATGATGGTTTGTTTTGCGTTCTACTGTATTTTTTTTATGGTCTTCCCCAGATATGAAGTTCAGGGAAACAACCGTTTTACTATCTATCTGAATGGAACACAAGTGGGTACGACGGATGATCTTGCAAAGATCGATCTGCTTTACATGGAGGCAAGAAGGGAGATCGCTTTACAGGAGTCGGAGCCGGTTTTTATCGAAGTTCCCAACCTGACCTATATCGGAGAAGAGGTTATTATGGAGTCCGTGGATGCGGATGAGGCAATCATAGAACGTATGAAGGAGATTCTGTCAGGCAGCAGGGTTGAGACGATGGAGCACGCATATTCCGTGAAGGTGAACGGTACTGTGGTCAACCTGCAGAGTGCAGAGGCGGTTACACGTATGTTTCAGGATGCAGTCAATGTGTATGATACTGAGAATCATTACACAGTGGAACTAGTGCAGGATTATAGCAGAGAATTGGGTGTCCTGACAGCAAAGATTGTCAGTGAGGATCAGGAGACGACAGAAAACGGGAATACATTGTTTCCCACAGCTGGAGCGGCAGTAGTTCTTGCTGAGAATGAGACGTTCGATCTGGTACAGGCGGGACAAGGGTTTGAGGCATTTGAGTACGGAATCAACAGTATGGAATTTTCTGAGCCGATTGAAGTGGTAGAAGCGTATCTGCCGGCATGGGAGATTATGCAGGTAGACCAGGCGGGCGCGCTGCTGACACAGAAGCAGGAGATGCAGCAGATCTATACGGTGCAGTCCGGTGATACGCTTTCTGAGATTTCTCTGACGGTGGGTCTTCCGTTGGATGAGATCATAGCGCTCAATGACGAGCTGGAAAATGAAAATACACTGATCCGTGTAAATCAGGAACTTATCATTACAGTGCCGGAGCCGGAACTGTCTGTTATGTGGACGGAGACGGCACGTTATGAGGAGGCGTATGACCTTCCGATAGAGTACATATATAATGACGAATGGTATACCAATCAGTCAGTGACCAGACAGCAGCCGTCAGCCGGTTATCATGAAGCGGCGGTGCTGGTAACAAGAAGAAATGACTCAGAATTGGAAAGGGAAACGTTGTATGAGGAGATTCTGTTTGAACCGGTAGCCAAAGTGATAGAGGTCGGTACGATCATTCCGCCAAGCTATATCAAGCCCATCTCAGGCGGAAGATTAACTTCGTCCTTTGGCAGAAGGAATGCACCGACAGCAGGGGCCTCTACAAATCATAGGGGGGTAGACTGGGCGACGCCGGTAGGTACGGCAGTCTGTGCGTCTTCAGCAGGAACGGTGGTGAGAGCTGGCTGGGGAAGCGGTTATGGATATGTAGTTTATATCAATCATCCGAATGGCACACAGACCAGATATGGTCATCTGAGTAAAATATATGTTTCGGTAGGACAATATGTAAATCAAGGCGATATCATTGCCGCCAGCGGCAATACGGGAAGAAGCACAGGTCCGCACCTTCATTTTGAAATTCTGGTCAATGGGGTACAGGTAAATCCTTTTAGTTATCTGTGACGGAATGAGTTTATTTTGACTTTTACAGATGATTGTTATATAATACGATGGAATTGACATATTATTGACAAAGATAAGAATACCTGTTTAGGGTGTTACATAAAATGACCTGTGGGCAGATTGAAAAATCAAAGATTTTTCAAAAACGAATAAATTCGTTTTGCGAATATTGTGCCTGCGGCATAGCACTAAAGTGCATTAAAGTTCACAGGTTATGGAAAAGGTATGGTTATTAAAAATTTAAAATAAGATTTCTATGAGATAGATTATAGGAGCGCGTTATGGAAAAATACGCAATTATCGGCGGTCATCCCCTGCATGGCGAGGTTGAGATCGGCGGAGCTAAAAATGCCGCTCTGGCAATTCTTGCAGCTGCGGTTATGACAGATGAGCCGGTTACGATAGAAAATGTTCCGGATGTTATGGATACCAATGTTCTTCTTCAGGCGATGGAGAGAATCGGTGTAAAGATCGAGAGACCGGCACGCCATGTTGTCAAGATGGACAGTTCGGATATCTATGATTGTATTATCAAGGATGAATATATGAAGAAAATCCGCGCATCTTACTATATGGTAGGTGCGCTCCTTGGGAAATATAAGCGTGCGGAGGTTCCCCTTCCGGGAGGCTGTAATATCGGCATCCGTGCGATTGACCAGCACCTTAAGGGGTTCAAAGCCCTTGGAGCAAAAGTCAGCGTGGAGCACGGTAGTATTATAGCGGAAGCAAAAGAACTTCGTGGTACCCATATCTTTATGGATAAGGTATCGGTGGGAGCGACCATCAATATCATGATGGCGGCGACCATGGCAACAGGGAAGACGATTATCGAGAATGTTGCCAAGGAACCGCACGTAGTTGACCTTGCTAACTTTTTAAACAGTATGGGAGCCAATATCAAAGGGGCGGGAACGGATGTGATCCGTATCAAAGGCGTAGAGAGATTACATAGTACGGCTTATACCATTATTCCGGACCAGATAGAAGCAGGAACCTTTATGATGGCGGCGGCAGCCACCAGAGGAGATATTACAGTTAAGAATGTCATCCCCAAGCATTTGGAATGTATCACAGCAAAGCTTCAGGAGATTGGATGTCGTATCTATGAATATGATGATGCGGTAAGGATCGTTGCGAAAGATCCTCTTTCCAGTACACAGGTGAAGACGCTGCCATATCCGGGATTTCCCACAGATATGCAGCCACAGATGACTGTGGTCTTGGGGCTTGCCCAGGGAACGAGTATCGTAACAGAGAGTATCTTTGATAACCGTTTTAAATATGCAGATGAACTGGTGCGTATGGGTGCTCAGGTGAAAGTAGAAAGCAATACGGCGATTATCACAGGTGTGGAGCAGTATTCAGGAGCAACGATCAGCGCTCCGGATCTTAGGGCGGGTGCAGCGCTTGCACTTGCAGCCATGGCGGCGGAGGGTGAGACGCTGATTGAGGATATCCATTATATTGAGCGTGGATATGAGGATTTTGATAGTAAACTGCGCGGACTGGGCGCAAAGATTTTCAGAGTAAAGACAGAGAGAGATCTGATAAAGTTCCGGTTCCAGATAGCAAATTAATAAATATGCATTGACAGAAACAAGATGATGGTGTATTGTGATAATGTCAATTAAATAAACAAGGAATATCTCTTATTCAGAGTGGCGGAGGTAGAAGGGACCAAAGAAGCCACGGCAACCCCTCAAAATGAGGAAGGTGCCTCCCTGAGCAAGACGGTGGATAGACACCAGCTTGAACAATAAGAATGTTGAATAAGACGATAATCCGCCAACAGGCGGATTTTTCAATTCCAAAAGAATATAAAAAAATTAGGAGGCAGATGATGGAAAAGTTATTATTTACGTCAGAATCAGTTACCGAGGGACATCCCGATAAAATCTGCGACAATATCTCTGATGCAGTGCTGGATGCGATGGTAGCACAGGATCCGATGAGCCGTGTAGCTTGCGAGACTGCAATTACCACAGGACTTGTACTTGTTATGGGTGAGATCACTACGAAGGCACAGGTGGATATCCAGAAGATCGTACGTGAGACGATTGCAGAGATCGGTTATGACGATTCCTCCAAGGGATTTGACGCCAATACCTGCGGCGTGATCGTTGCGCTGGATAAACAGTCTGCGGATATTGCCATGGGTGTGGATAAGGCGTTGGAAGCAAAAGAGAATAAGATGTCTGATGCAGAGATTGAGGCCATCGGTGCAGGCGATCAGGGTATGATGTTTGGCTATGCAACGAATGAGACAGAGGAGTATATGCCGTATCCGATTTCTTTGGCGCATAAGCTGACACGTCAGCTGACCAAGGTCCGTAAGGATAACACACTGCCCTATCTTCGTGCAGATGGAAAAAGTCAGGTATCCGTGGAATACGATGAGAACGGCAAGCCTTCCAGATTAGAGGCGGTCGTTATTTCCACACAGCATGCGGAGGATGTGACGCAGGAGCAGATCCATGCCGATATCAGGAAGTATGTGCTGGATCCGATACTTCCAAAAGAATTGCTGGATGACGATACTAAGTATTTTATCAATCCGACGGGACGTTTTGTTATCGGCGGACCAAACGGCGATTCCGGACTGACGGGACGTAAGATCATCGTAGATACTTACGGCGGATATGCGCGTCATGGCGGCGGTGCGTTTTCAGGTAAGGATTGTACTAAAGTAGACAGAAGCGCGGCTTATGCGGCAAGATATGTGGCGAAGAATATTGTAGCGGCAGGATTGGCAGAAAAATGCGAGATTCAGCTTTCTTATGCAATCGGTGTAGCGCAGCCGACTTCCATCATGGTGGATACCTTTGGAACAGGAAAAGTTTCAGAGGATAAGCTGGTAGAGATCATTCGTGAGAACTTTGATCTTAGACCGGCAGGCATTATAAAGATGCTTGATCTGAGAAGACCGATCTATAAGCAGACAGCGGCTTACGGACATTTTGGACGTAATGATCTGGATCTGCCTTGGGAAAAGTTGGATAAGACGGATGTGCTGAAGAAGTATTTATAAGACAATGAGCTGACGGAAGAGATCCGTTGATTACAGAAAAGTGTTCCTGGAGACAGGAGCACTTTTTTATGGATTATGCTTCTCGTCCATCCGTGAAAAGAGACTTTTGTCTTTTGATTTTATATAGTATAATAGATAAAAGTCGAAAATGAAAGAAAGAGAAAAGAGAGATACTATGTCGTTTGTACACCTTCACGTTCATACGGAATACAGCCTGTTGGATGGTTCTAATAAGATCAAAGAATATGTAAAACGGATAAAAGAGCTTGGTATGAACGCGGCAGCCATCACGGATCATGGCGTGATGTATGGAGCGATTGATTTTTATGAGGCGGCGAAGGCGGAGGGAATTAAGCCGATCATCGGCTGCGAGGTCTATGTGGCGCCCGGCTCCCGGTTTGATAAGGAACTGACGGGCGGCGAGGATCGTTATCACCACCTGATCCTGCTTGCAGAAAATAATCAGGGATATGCCAATCTGATGAAGATTGTATCCAGAGGATTTACAGAAGGCTATTATTATAAGCCCCGCGTGGACAAGGAAGTTCTCGAAAAATATCATGAGGGGATCATTGCGCTTTCTGCCTGTCTGGCAGGGGAAGTGCCGCGTTACATAGAGAAAGGAATGCTGGAGGAGGCAAAGGAATGTATCTTAGAGCATGAGCGCATTTTTGGGAAAGGCAACTATTATCTGGAATTACAGGACCATGGAATCCCGATGCAGGCGACGGTGAATACCGAATTGCTAAAATTCAGCAAAGAGCTTGGGATTCCGCTGGCCGCCACCAATGATGTGCATTATACCTACGCGGAGGATGTGGAGGCGCATGATGTCCTTCTCTGTATCCAGACCGGAAAGAAGGTAGCGGATGAAGACCGCATGCGTTATGAAGGCGGGCAGTATTATGTCAAGAGCGAAGATGAAATGCGGATATTGTTCCCGTATGCTACGGAGGCTATAGAGAATACCGCCGTAATAGCAGAACGCTGTAATGTGGAGATTGAATTTGGAAAGACGAAACTGCCGCATTTTGACGTTCCGGAAGGGTACGATCCCTTCAGTTATCTGACACATCTGTGTGAGGAAGGATTAAAGGAACGGTATCCGGAAGCTTCTGAGTCCGACGTAACGGAAATAGGGACGGAACAGTTAAACGAGCGCCTTACATATGAATTAAATACGATCCGTACCATGGGGTTTGTGGATTATTTCCTCATCGTATGGGATTTTATCAATTTTGCCAGAAACAATGGGATCATGGTGGGACCGGGCAGGGGAAGCGCAGCCGGGAGTCTTGTAGCGTATTGTTTGAAAATTACGAATATCGACCCCATCAGATATCAGCTTCTGTTTGAGCGTTTTCTTAATCCTGAGCGCGTATCCATGCCGGATATCGATATTGACTTCTGCTTTGAACGCAGGCAGGAGGTCATAGATTATGTAGGCAGGAAATATGGGGCGGAGAAGGTGGTGCAGATCGTTGCCTTCGGTACGCTGCAGGCAAGAAACGTCATCCGCGATGTTGCAAGGGTGATGGATATCCCTTACGCGCGGGCGGATGCCATTGCAAAGATGATCCCCAAAGAACTGGGGATCACGATCAATAAAGCACTGGAAATGAACCCGGAATTTAGGGAAGCCTATGAGGGGGATGAAGAAATTCACAGGCTGGTGGAAATGAGCAGGCGTCTGGAAGGTCTTCCGAGGCATACGACGATCCATGCGGCGGGAGTATTGATCGCGCCAAGCGATGTGGATGATTTTGTGCCGTTGAGCAGAGGAAGCGATGCCGCAATCACAACACAGTATCCGGCGCCGACCCTGGAGCATCTTGGTCTGTTAAAAATGGACTTTCTGGGACTGCGGACGCTGACAGTCATCCGCGATGCCGTGAAGAATGTGGAAGATATGCAGGGCATTCATCTGGATATGGACCATGTGGATTTGGAAGATAAGGGTGTGTTGGATTCTTTAGGAACCGGAAAGACGGAAGGCATATTCCAGTTGGAAAGCGGCGGCATGAAAAACTTTATGAAGGAATTGAAGCCGCATAATCTGGAGGATATCATTGCCGGTGTCTCTCTGTACCGCCCGGGACCGATGGATTTCATTCCGAAATATATTGACGGAAAAAATCATCCGGAGCATATCAGTTATGCCTGTAAGGAGTTGGAACCGATCCTGCAGCCGACGTATGGCTGTATTGTTTATCAGGAGCAGGTGATGCAGATCGTGCGTGAACTTGGCGGCTATACCATGGGCAGAAGCGATAATGTGCGCCGCGCCATGAGTAAAAAGAAGCTTGCGGTCATGCAGAAGGAACGGGATATCTTTATCAATGGAAATGAACGTGAGATACAGGAAGAACGGGACAATGGCACGCCGGAAGAAAAGCTGCCAAAGCCAGTGCCGGGATGTGTGAAAAACGGCATTGCGGCAAAGGTGGCGGACGGTATCTATGATACCATGATGGATTTTGCAAAATATGCTTTTAATAAGTCCCATGCGGCTTGTTATGCTGTTGTTGCATATCAGACAGCTTATTTAAAGTATTATTATCCACAGGAATTCATGGCGGCGCTGCTGACGTCGGTGATCGATCATCCCACCAAAGTGTCGGGGTATATTATGACCTGTAGAAATATGGGAATTGCTATTCTGCCGCCGGATATCAACGAAAGCGGTATCGGTTTTACGGTGACGGAACAGGGCATCCGGTATGCGTTGACGGCGATCAAAAGCGTGGGCTACAATGTGATAGAAGAGATCACCAAAGAGAGGGAACGGCATGGAAATTACAGAAGTCTGAAGGATTTTGTTGAAAGGACTTCGCATATTGAGTTGAATAAACGTGCTGTGGAGAGTCTGATCAAGGCGGGTGCTATGGATAGCTTTGAGGGGACAAGAAAACAGATGCTGAGTGTGTACGTTCAGGTGATGGATAATGTGCGTAATGATAAGAAAAAGGGTTATACCGGTCAGATATCCTTATTTGATATTGCGCAGGAAGAGGAAAAGCAGTCTTTTGATATCACATTACCCAAAGGAATGGGAGAATATCCCAAGGAGATGATCCTTGCTTTTGAAAAAGAGGTGCTTGGTTTTTATGTCAGCGGCCATCCGTTGGAGAGTTATGCAAGCATGTGGGATAAAATGATTCCTACCCAGACCACGGATTTTTATCTGGATGATGAGGACACTCTGGACGGGGGAACCGGTACGACTAAAGTGGAGGACAATGCCAAGACAACGATCGGAGGAATCATCACATCCAAGAGGATGCAGTATACAAAACGGAATGAGGCAATGGCCTTCCTGATGGTTGAGGATCTGGTGGGAAGTGTGGAAGTCATTGTATTTCCTAAGGCTTACCGGACGTATTCCCAGAAGCTGGTGGAGGATGCAAAGGTACTCATCAAGGGACGGGTATCTCTGGAAGAAGATAAGGACGGAAAACTGATCTGCGAGACGGTGATACCATTTGAGGAGATCTCCAGGACTCTCTGGCTGCAGTTTGCCTGTGAAGCGGGCTATGAGGAGGCATTTGGGAAAGTGAAAGATCTTTTAGATGTCTCCGATGGCAAGGACGCTGTGAAGCTTTATTTTGCTGATACTAAAAAGGTATTGACATTGCCGGCGAATCGTTCGGTCAATGCGGATCGGGAACTGCAGGGGCAGCTGGAGGGCATCCTTGGAAAAGAAAATGTTAGGGTGGTTTATTAAAATGATTGCGAAATGCATCAAAATATTTTAGAATAGTTTATTGATAACAAATAAGGAGGAGGGACTTCTGATGCCAAAAGCAAAAAAGAAAGAGATCAAGACGATAGGCGTGCTGACCAGCGGCGGTGATTCGCCGGGGATGAATGCGGCGATCCGGGCGGTAGTCAGGAAAGCGCTTGCCAATGGAATGAATGTTAAAGGAATCAAAAAGGGATATCAGGGACTTCTGAACGAAGAGATCATAGATATGGACAGAAAAAGCGTTTCCGAGACGATCGCACTGGGCGGAACGATTTTAGGTACAGCAAGATGTGCGGAGTTTAGGACAGAGGAAGGCGTGAGGAAGGCGGCGGAGATCTGCAGGAAGCATGGGATCGACGGCATTGTCGTGATCGGCGGCGACGGTTCTTACCGTGGGGCGCAGAAGCTTTCCCATGAGGGGATTAATACGATCGGACTTCCTGGGACGATCGATCTGGATATTGCATGTACGGATTATACGATTGGATTTGATACGGCAGTGAATACAGCCATGGCGGCCATCGATAAGGTCAGGGATACTTCGTCTTCCCATGAACGTTGCAGTATTATCGAAGTTATGGGACGGAATGCCGGATTTATCGCTCTTTGGTGCGGTGTTGCCAATGGCGCTGAGGATATCCTGCTTCCGGAGAAATATGATTATAATGAGCAGTCCATTATCAATCATATTATAGAGAATAAGAAAGCGGGAAAGAAGCATCATATTATTATCAATGCAGAGGGAATCGGACACTCCACTTCCATGGCAAGGCGTATCGAGGCGGCGACCGGCGTAGAGACGCGCGCTACCATCTTAGGCTATATGCAGCGGGGCGGCTCCCCTACCTGTAAGGACCGTTATTATGCGTCCATCATGGGTGCGATTGCAGCTGACCTGTTGATGGAAGGAAAGACGAACCGTGTGGTAGCATTTAAAAATGGGGAGTTTGTTGATTTTGACATTGATGAGGCGCTGGCTATGGAGAAACAGATACCGGAGTATGAGTATGCGGTAAGCAAGATCTTATAGGAGCTAGATTGAAAAATCAAAGATTTTTCAATCGCGATTTGTGCCTGCGGCCCAAATCGCGGGCTATGGAAAGGCATGGTTATTAGTGTGATCACATCTTTAACTAATCCTAAGATAAAGAGGCTGATTCAATTAAAGAATAAAGCAAGGCTCCGTAACAGGGAAGGCGTGTTTATCGTAGAGGGCAGCAGAATGTTTCTGGAACTGCCCAGAGAGGAAACAGCAGAACTTTATGTTACGGAAGCCTTTCTGCATTTTATAAAGGATAAAAAAAGGCTGACGGAACAGCTGGGTCTTTTTCAGAATCAATATGAAATTGTATCTGATGATGTCTTTGCACGGATATCAGATACGGTTACGCCGCAGGGGGTTCTGGCGGTTGTAAAGCAGAAGAAGTATGAGGCGGAGGAACTTTTGTCCGGTCAGACAGCCCCGTTGCTGCTGGTGATAGAGGATCTGCAGGATCCGGGGAATCTTGGGACAATGTTTCGGACAGCGGAAGCAGCCGGAGTCAGCGGAATCATCATGAGCAGGGAAACAGTGGATATTTACAATCCTAAGGCAGTCCGTTCGACTATGGGTTCTATTTTCCGGGTTCCATTTTTATATACAGACTCCCTGACGAAGATCATAGAGGATATGAGACGGCGGGACATTGCGGTCTATGCGGCGGCGCTGCATCGCAGTGTGTATTATACAGAAGCGGATTATAAAAAGGATTGTGCGATACTGATCGGCAATGAAGGGAAAGGGCTGCGGCAGGAGACGGTGGAAGCTGCTACCCAGGCGATTTCGATCCCCATGCAAGGCAAAGTGGAATCACTAAATGCTTCGGTCAGCGCGGCAGTGCTTTTGTATGAGGCCGCAAGGCAGAGGAAACCATGAAATTAAAATATGAAATGTCTAAGACAAGATAAATAGAACTGGCGGGAGGTTGACCGAATATGAAGATTGGCGTGATTGGATTGGGAAATATGGCAGGCGCGATGATTGGCGGACTGCTTGAGAAGGGATTTGCGAAGCCGGAGGAAATCTGCGGTTCAGATGCGAATGCGGAGATGGCGAAAAAACGCGCGGAGGAATTTGGCATCCACATTACGAAGAACAACAAAGAAACGGCAAAAGAGGCGGATTACCTGATCCTTGCTGTCAAGCCACAGTTTGCGGTCGGTGTCATCGATGAGATCAAAGACGCCGGGAAAGAAGGACAGGTGGTGATCTCCATCATGGCGGGAAAGAGCCTTGCATGGATCGCGGAAAAGTTTGGGCATGAGATGAAACTGGTCAGATGTATGCCCAATACGGCAGCTATGGTCGGAGAAGCGATCACAGCGCTTAGCCCCAACGAAAATGTTGAGAAAGAAGAATTGGATATCGTAAAGAGTATTCTGGAGAGTTTTGGCAAGGCAGAGATTGTGTCGGAGCATCTGATGGACAGTGTTGTCGGTGTCAGTGGCAGCGCGCCGGCTTATGTGTTTATGATGATTGAATCCATGGCGGATGCGGCTGTGGAGGGCGGTATGCCAAGACAACAGGCTTATACCTTTGCGGCGCAGGCGGTGCTTGGCAGTGCGAAACTGATGTTAGAAACAGGAATGCACCCGGGAGAGTTGAAAGATATGGTGTGTTCTCCGGCAGGTACTACCATCGCGGCAGTCAGGGTCTTGGAAGAACGAGGACTGCGAGGAGCTGTGATGGATGCGGTGGGTGCAGCGATCCAAAGGTCTAAAGAACTGTAATATAGATTAAGTTATTTATAGAACGCCACAATATCTTGTGGCGTTCTTGTTTTTATACACAAAATTTAACTGTATATATTATGAAAATTAGTAAAAATTTGACAAAAATAAAAATAGATGTTAAGATAAATGACTGAATATGTAATAATATTGTAATATTTTTAATGACATTGCAATATTATAATTATTAGGAAGAAAAATTTACATTGTATCTTCCGAAAAGTTCTACTATATTTTTATGACAAATTATCGTTCATGTATAGGAGATCAGTATGAAGTCTAAACTAAGGGCAGATACTCTTGTGATGATGATTATTTCGATCATGACCATTGCAATCATCACAGTAGTTTTTCTGATCGGACAAACAGGACTGACAGTACAGGGTTACGCACAGGAAACGGTAAGTGATGCCAACTTAGTGCAGTTTATATATGCAGGAGCGGCAGAGGTATTGGAAGTCAATATCGAACCTACGGAGGAAGAGATCCGGGCGATCATGAACTCCTGGAAGAATCCTGGAAGCATCGTTATGGCAAATGTCAACGATTCTGTTAATGTCCGGCTGGAACCCAGCGAAGATTCAGAGAGAATAGGAAAATTATACAAAGATTGCGGCGGCTATATTATTGAATACACTGACGAATGGACAAAGATCGAGTCCGGTGATTTGGTGGGATGGGTCAGAAATGATTATCTTATGTTCGGCGATGAGGCGGAAGCGGAAGCGGAAAGTGTAGGAACATTTCAGGCAACAGTGGTTGCAGACAGTCTGAGGGTTCGTAAGGAAGCATCTACGGAGTCAGGGATTTACGGTCTGGTTGCTCAGGGTGAAGTGTATGAAGTTATAGAGGAAGAAGGCGAGTGGATCGTCATTGATTTTGAGGATGCCAATGGATATGTCAACAGCAATTATGTAGAGATCAATTATCATATCGACAGTGGCGAGACGATGGAACAGATCGAGGAAAGAGAAGCGGCAGAACGGGCGGCGGCGCGTGAAGCCAACAGGATACAGCTATATGAGACTTATGTGGCATCTGATGTATCGGAAGTACAGCTCTTAGGCGCCTTGATCCAATGTGAAGCCGGAAATCAGCCTTATGAGGGCAAGGTGGCTGTGGGAGCGGTTGTGATGAATCGTGTCAGGAGCGGTGCGTATCCGGATACGATCTATGGTGTGATCAGCGCTTCGGGGCAGTTTTCACCTGCGAGCAATGGCGCATTGGCCAGAAGACTGCAGAATGGCATATCAGAATCATGTCTTCAGGCAGCGCAGGAGGCGATAGGCGGATATTCTAATGTAGGAGATGCAACACATTTTAGACGCGTGGGCGCCCATGAGGGCATCGAGATAGGCAGTCATGTTTTCTGGTAAGATTATCGTGCATCTGAATGTACATTAGGGAGATATTACGTGGTGTTCTGATAGTTGCATATTTTGCTGAAATATAGTATGATAAGCACAAAGATAAAGTATCAATGTTCTTTAATATGGGAAGAAAGGAGATGATACGATGGAAACAATTGTATGGCTGGCAATATTTATTGTAATGCTGGGGATAGAGATTGCAACGTTAGGTCTGACTACAATATGGTTTGCAGGCGGTGCCCTTCTGGCAACGCTCGTTGCGGCAATAGGACTTCCGGTATATGTTCAGATTCCTGTATTTCTGGTGGTTTCTGTGGTATTGCTGTTATTCACGAGACCGATTGCGCAGAAGTATTTTAACAAAGAAAGAATTAGGACAAATGCAGAAGGTCTGGTGGGTCAGACGGCAGTTGTAACTGAGAATATCAATAATCTCAAAGGAATGGGAAAGGCCGTCATTAACGGTCAGGAATGGACGGCAAGGTCTGCTGAGGATGCCATAGAACTGGAAAAAGAGACTAAGGCTACGATTGTAGCGATTGAAGGCGTTAAACTTGTTTTGCGTGTACAATAATAATAAAATGAAATGAGGTAGAATTATGTTTTTATTAGCAGGAAGTGGTGGAGTAGCAGTTGTATCAATTATTGTAATCATCGTTGTCTTGATATTGGTTTTTGCATCCTGCATCAAGATCGTTCCACAGGCCAATGCCTACATTCTGGAACGACTTGGCGGATATCAGGATACATGGCATGTAGGTATGCATATTAAGGTTCCTATCATTGATAAAGTTGCAAAGAGGGTTATTTTGAAGGAGCAGGTAATTGATTTTGCACCGCAGCCTGTAATCACAAAAGATAATGTTACGATGCGTATTGATACGGTCGTATTCTTCCAGATTACAGACCCGAAACTTTTCACATACGGTGTTGAAAACCCGATCATGGCGATTGAGAACTTAACAGCAACAACGCTTCGTAATATTATCGGTGAGTTGGAACTTGACCAGACATTGACATCCAGAGAGATCATCAATACTAAGATGAGATCGTCTCTTGATATTGCGACGGACCCTTGGGGTATCAAAGTAAATCGTGTAGAGCTTAAGAATATTATTCCTCCAGCAGCGATTCAGGATGCTATGGAGAAACAGATGAAGGCAGAACGAGAGAAACGAGAAGCTGTTACAATAGCAGAAGGTGAGAAGAGATCTGCCATCCTTGTTGCGGAAGGTAAGAAGGAATCTGCCATCCTGAATGCACAGGCAGAGAGAGAGGCGGCTATCCTTAGAGCAGATGCTCAGAAACAGAAGATGATCCTTGAAGCAGAAGGTCAGGCAGAAGCAATCTTGAAGGTACAGCAGGCTTCCGCAGACGGTATTAAGATGATCAAGGAGGCCGGCGCTGACAATGCAGTTCTTCAGTTGAAGAGTCTGGAAGCGCTTGGAAAGGTTGCAGATGGTCAGTCAACAAAGATCATTATTCCTTCCAATCTTCAGGGGATTGCAGGTCTGGCAACGACGTTTGCAGAGGTTGTAAAAAACTGATCCTACAAATGGGTTACAACAATAAGATAAGATCAATTTGGAGCCGCACGTTAGCTGTGTGGCTCTAAGTCATTAGTGTGAGAAGAACTTCTAGCTGCTCGCAGCATAGGCTGCTTCGCAGAGAAGTTCTAAGTCTCACACCGAAAAATGCCAAAAAGTATGGCATTTTTCATGTTGAATAGAGTTGCAGCATAGGCTGCGACTTATTATTTAGATTTAAAGAGAGGATGCATGTATGGATTTAAAGGGAAGAGATTTTTTGACATTAAAAGATTATTCGCCGGAGGAGATTACATATTTGTTGGATCTGGCAGCGGAATATAAAAAGAAAAAAAAGGAAGGCATTCTGGTAGATCATTTTCGCGGAAAAAATATCGTTCTGATATTTGAGAAGACAAGCACCAGAACCCGCAGTTCTTTTGAGGTGGCGGCTCATGATCTTGGTCTTGGAACGACGTATCTGGATCCCAAGAGCTCCCAGATCGGTAAAAAGGAAAGCATTGCCGATACGGCGAGAGTGTTGGGAAGCATGTATGAAGGAATCGAATATCGCGGTTTTGGACAGGAGATCGTAGAGGAACTGGCAAAATATGCGAAGGTTCCGGTGTGGAACGGTCTGACCAATGAGTATCACCCGACGCAGATGCTGGCAGATCTGCTGACCATCCGGGAACATTTTGGTACGCTGAAGGGATTGAAGCTTGCCTATATGGGGGATGCGAGATACAATATGGGTAATTCCCTGATGATTGCCTGCACTAAGATGGGGATGCATTTTGCTGCAGGTGCGCCCACAAAATATTTTCCGAATGATGAGTTGACTGCTTTGTGCCGGGAATATGCTGAGGTTTCCGGAGGATCGATCCTTTTGACAGAGGATCCTGCCGAGGCGGCAAAGGATGCGGATATCATTTATACGGACGTCTGGGTATCTATGGGAGAACCGTATGAGATCTGGGAGGAACGTATCCGTGATCTTATGCCATATCAGGTCAATACTGCTCTGATGGGACACGCTAAGAAAACGGCGATCTTTTTGCATTGTCTTCCGGCATTCCATGATCTTAAGACAGAGATTGGCAGGGAGATGGGAGAACGTTTTCAGTTAACGGAATTGGAAGTGACGGATGAAGTATTTGAAGGAAACCGGTCCAAGGTATTTGAAGAGGCTGAGAATAGGATGCATACGATCAAAGCCGTGATTGCTGCAACTTTATTGTAAGTGTGAAAGTCTCACACCGAAAAATGCCAAGCGAACTCGTTCGATTTTAAGTATGGCATTTCTCATCTTGGTGTGATAGATGCCATGTAAGATAGTGTAAGAGACGGCATGGGAGATAGATTGAAAAATAAGCTTGATAGCTTATTTTTCAATCGGCAATTTGAGTCAGAGCCTCAAATTGCTTTGAGCGCAGATGAGAAACCGCCTACGCGGATTTCTCATTGCGTGTCATCGCAGCAAGCTGCTCTGACATGGAGGATTAGGATCGAATGAAGATAAAGATATTGCGGATCATAAGAGAACGTATGGGGACTGTCACATTGGGAGAGCTTTGCCGGGAGTGCGGCGCTTCTAAGGAGACAGTAATAAGGCTGATCAGGCAACTGGTCAGCGAAGGATATGATATAGAACTGGAACCGGGAAAGGGATATCGTTTGAACAGTTATCCGGAGACCCTTTCTTCCTGTGAATTGATGAGCAGGATCAATACACAGTGGGCAGGAAAAAGGGTTTATTATCGTGAGGAAACGGAATCCACGAATGAGGACGCCAGATTTCTTGCAGAGGAGGGAAGGGACCACGGTTCTTTGGTGATCGCGGAGACCCAGACGGCAGGAAAGGGAAGAAGAGGCAGAAGCTGGTGCTCCCCGAAAGGCAGCAGCATTTATATGAGTATAATGTTAAGGCCAGATTTCCCGGTGAATAAAGCTTCCATGCTGACACTGGTGATGGCAGTCAGCGTTGCTGATGCGCTCAGCCAGCTTTATGATCTGGAAGTCAAGATTAAGTGGCCGAATGATATCCTGATCAATAAGAAAAAGGTCTGTGGAATCCTGACAGAATTGCATAATCAACCGGATCATACGTACTCTGTTGTAGTTGGGGTTGGCATCAATGTAAATCAGAAAGGTTTTCCGAAAGAAATTGCAGAAATTGCGACTTCTGTACTGATAGAAAAGGGCGACAGCTGTAACCGTGCGGATATTGTCCTTGCCGTGATGGAATATTTTGAATATTATTATGATCTGTTTGCGGAGGGAGGAGATCTGTCCGCTTTGGTAGATATCTATGACACTTATTTGATCAACAGGAATGAGCGGGTTAAGATACTGGACCCGGCTGGAGAATATGAAGGACTGGCCAAGGGGATCAATGATCAGGGAGAGTTGATCGTTGAACTGGCGGACGGAACAATTACAAGGGTATATTCCGGAGAGGTGTCTGTGAGAGGAATCTATGGATATACTTAAAACTGTTGTATGCATACAGAATACGCTGTAGCGTAAACGCTTCGGCAGGAGGATTTTAATGGAGGATCATCGCAAGGTGCTCTGCGCAGCCAATGCTTATGAGCAGAAATACTATTTTAATGAACAGGAGTTTTCCAATCTCCCGGAATCGATCAAGGAGGAGCTGCATATTATCTGTGTCCTGTTTACAGAGGAGGTAGGCGGGATCTTTATGATCGTGATGGAAGAAGACGGCAGTGTATCTATGGAGACCCAGGCGGCAGAGGACGATTTTTATTATGATGAGGTAAGCAGCGGATTATTGATCGGTCAGATCAGAACAAAGCGTGCAGATCTCTTTGAGGCGCTGAGCCTGTATTATAGAGTATTCTTCCTGCATGAAGATATTGCGGGGCAGACAGATTAATCAAGCAGGTTATGGAAAGGCAGGGTTACTAATATGTTATTAACAATTGACGTAGGCAATACCAATATTACGTATGGAGTATATCAGGACGCGGAGCTAAAGGCAACGTTTCGGATGATGTCTAAGCAGCTGCGTACCTCGGATGAATACGGCGTATCTATTGTTTCGCTGTTAAAGTATAATCGCGTGTCGGCGGAGGAGATCAGCGGGATCATCGTAGCCAGCGTCGTGCCGAATATCATGCACTCCCTGCTTGGCGGAATTGAACGGTATCTGGGAAAGAAGCCGCTGATTGTGGGACCTGGCATTAAGAGTGGTATTAAGATCGTAACAGAGAATCCCAAGGAGATCGGACCGGACCGGATCGTGGATGCAGTCGCCGCTTATGAAAAATATGGCGGACCCGTACTGGTAATTGACTTCGGAACAGCGACTACGTATGATCTGGTCAATGATAAGGGAGAATTTTGTGCGGGCATAACGGCACCCGGTATCCGTATCAGCGCCAAGGCGTTGTGGGAGGGTACGGCGAGACTGCCAGAGGTGGAGATCAAAAAACCGGCTTCTATCTTAGCACAGAATACCGTTACCAGTATGCAGGCGGGATTGGTCTATGGACAGATCGGGCAGACGGAATATATTGTCAATCAGGTTAAGAAAGAGACAGGATATGATACAATGCGGGTGATCGCCACCGGAGGATTGGGAAGTATCATAGCGGACGAGACAGACTGTATCGAGATCTATGACCGTACATTGACGCTGGATGGATTGAGATACATCTATCAGAGAAACGGCCGCTGAGAGAGTCATTTTGCCCAAAAACTTTGGGAGTAGGTGATATAGCACGATGAGTCAGTTGACAATAGGAGATGTGACCATAGAAAACAATGTAATTTTAGCGCCTATGGCGGGAGTGACGGATCTGCCGTTTCGCCTGTTGTGCAAGGAACAGGGGGCTGGTCTTCTTTGTATGGAAATGGTCAGCGCCAAAGCGATCCTGTACCATAATAAAAATACGGAGAAGCTGATGGACATCGATCCGAGGGAAATGCCGGTGTCCTTGCAGTTATTTGGTTCAGATCCGGATATCATCGCTAAGATAGCTGCTGAGATAGAAGACCGCCCGTTTGCCATATTGGA